>NZ_DGMH01000002.1:0-21605 GCF_002388305.1 Sulfitobacter sp. UBA4523 | reverse complement strand
ACGGCCACCGCCGGAGGTTTACTTTGATCCGGCCTGAAAACGCGGTACGGATTGATATGGCGCAGCGTACCTTTATCGAGATTCTTTTGCCTGAGTTGAGGGCCTATGCCACGGCCATCTGTCAGTCGCGCGACGCGGCAGAGGATCTGGTGCAGGACGCGGTGGAGCGGGGGTTGCGGTCTGATCGCAGACCCGAACTGCTGGAGGAATTGCGCCCGTGGATGTTCCGCGTCATTCGCAACCTGCATTATGACGAGCTGAGAAAAAGGCGCGTGCGCCGTGAATATTCGGCGGAGGAGAAACGTCTATCTGATGAAGCAGGCGGACCGGATACCGCGCGGGATGTATTGGTCCGGCTGGCGTTCGAGAAGCTGCCGCCCGAGACCCGCGAAGTGTTGTGCCTTGTGGACATCATGGGCCTGAAATACGCCGAGGCGGCGAAAGTGATGGATGTGCCGAACGGCACAGTGATGAGCCGGATCAGCCGCGCGCGTCGGGCGTTACTGGACGTCGTCGATGGGGCCGGAACGGCAAAACAGGAAGTGACGCGGAAGACATGAGCGAGCTGAACGACAAAGACTGGGAACAGGTCAACGCCTACCATGATGGCGCGCTGAACGCGTCGGAAATGCGTGCCTTGGAGACGCGGTTGGCTGCCGAACCCGCGCTGGCTACGGCGCTTGAGGATGTGCGGCGCGTTTCGCGCAGTTTGGCGTTGATGCGTCCGGTGCTGGACGATCCAGACGCTACGCCGCAAACGATGGTTGCAAACAGCAACCGGCACCCGCGACGTTGGCTTTGGGGCGGCGCTGTCGCCGCAGCGGTGGCTTTGGCGATGGTATTCGGGTCTGGCTTCGTCGCCAGCCCCACGGCTTTCGACATTCACACCGAACTTGCAGCACAGACCTATGATGTAGGCTCTGGCGATCTGCGCCCCGTGGCGGGGAATGGTTTGGCGGGTGTGCCGGATCTTGAGGGCGCGAACCTGACAGCCGTCGCGTCCCGCGTGACAGAAGAGGGCGATATCATGCATTATGCGGGCCAGAATGGATGTCGCCTGACCTACCTGCGCGGCGGGTTTGCCCTGCCAGAGGGTAAAAGCACGTCAGAAAAGCAGATCGCGAGCTGGGGCTCCCGGGACCAACAGCGCCATATCATCGTCGCGACGGGGATGGACCGCACCCGGTTCGATGCCATTGCCAGCTATCTCAAGCTGGAGACGCGCGAACGCGCCTCTGAAAGCGTGATGGCTGCACTTTCAAAGACGGTTCGTTCAGCGCGGCCTTGCGTCGGTTAGGTCAGTCGGCGTCTGACAAACTGGCGAGATAGGCGATCACATCGGCCTGATCTTCCGGCTTGCGCAGCCCGGCAAAGCTCATCTTGGTGCCGGGCACGGCCTTGCGGGGGTTGGCAAGGAAAGCCGCCAGCCGGTCCGGTGTCCAGTCGCCACCATGGTCAGTCAGCGCACCGGAATAGCGGAACCCGTCCACCGCCGCGACAGAGGCACCGACGATCCCGTAAAGATTTGGCCCGACGCGGCTTGGGCCATCTTCTTCGACCGTGTGACAGGCTTTGCACTTCCTGAACACCTTCTCGCCCGCGGCGGGGTCGCCCTGTGCCAGAATCTCGGCACCGGGCATTTCGGGCTCTGCTGCGGCGGCGTCCTCGGTCGGCGCGCTGGCGTCGCTGTTGGCCGCGGCGTCAGATCCGCCCGCGACCGTCGCCACATAGGTCGATAGCGTTTCGATCTCTGCGTCGGTCAGCGTTTCGGCAAAGCCGGGCATAATGCCGATCCCGCTTGTCACGGCGGCGCGGACCTGTTCGACGGTGGGCTTGAAGTCATCAAGGTTCGGGCCGATCTCGCCTTCGGCACCTGCGTCTTTCAAGCTGTGACAAAGGGCACATTGCGGCTGCGCTGTCTCGTTGAATAGGGCGCGCCCTGCGTCAAGAGAGGCGTCGGCTGCTGCTGCGCTGCCGATCAGCGCAAGGAAAAGGGCACCGCCAAGGCGCGGCGTCAGGGATGGGGTCATTTCAATGTCTCCGGGTAAGGGTCGGACCGACGGCCAAGGCCGCCGGTCTATGGTATCAGCTGACAGTCACGTCGACGGCATGTGCCCGCCATCCGTTGTTGCCATAACCGCGTTCGTTTGGCGGAAAGTTCTCTGGCTGGGCGTCGCCTGCGGCATTGGTTGCCCGGCTGGCCAGCATATGCGTGCCCTCCGTCAGATCGGTGATCAGCACAAACGGCCGCCACGCGTAGGGGCCAAGGTCAGGCCCCAGAAACTGCGCATCGGCCCAGGTCTGCCCGCCGTCGGTGGACACTTCGACTTTCTCAAGCCCGCTGACACCGCCCATGGCGACGCCGTGGATCTGTACCTTGCCCGTTGCGGCATCCACCAGCGGCCCGGTGATCCATGATTTCACCGACATCTCATACATGGAGGGTTGCGAGGGATCACCTTTTTCGCCGACAGGGCGGACGCGGTAGCCGGTCTGCTGGATCTTATTGGGCGATTCCTCGACCGTCAGGGCCAACCGTTTGAGATACTTGATATTGTTGACGCCGTAGTAGCCCGGGATAATCAGCCGCAGGGGGCCACCGTGCGCCAGCGGCACGGGTTCGCCGTTCATCTCCCATGCGAGGATCGCGCGATCCATCGCAGCCTTGGGGACAGAGCGTTCAACCTGGATCGATTCAGGCGGCAGCCCTTGGGGAATATCCTCTCCGCCGGTGCCGGTCAGATACACGGCATCTGCATCGGCGCCGCCCATTGCGTCAATAACGGCGCGCACGGGCACGCCTGTCCACACGACATTGCCCGCCGCCCCGACGGACCATTGCGACCCGCTCGTCTCGTGATCGAAGAAAGCGCGCCCATTGCCCGAGCATTGCAGCACGCAGACGACCGTTTCGACGCCAAGCGTTTTCAACGCACCGACGGTCATCTTGCCGGGGTTTGCAACACCGTCGATCTCGACCTCCCAGGCATCGCGGTCGGCAACGATCTTGTCCGAGGGGGCGGGCAAGTTGTTGCGGATGTAAAGTTCGGTCGTGGGGGTGATCAGCTCTGACCCCTGTGCGGCGCGTTTCGTCTCGAGCGTCTGCTTGGAATGGACGATCATGTCCTCGGCGTCTTTCCAGGCGACGTAATCCGGCAAAGGCTCTCCGCCTGATTGTGCCAAAGCCGGTGCCCCGACCGCGACGGCGGCCATTGTGCCTGCCGATCCGATTAAAAAGTGCCGACGCTTAACGTTTTCAATGACTTTCATGTCTTCCTCCCGTGGTTCCGGGCCTTTGCTCTGCATCGTGGGCAAAGGCTCTATGACCAAGTGACGTCCGGGGGGTGCGGTTTATTCCCGCGTGACAAAATAACTTTCGATAAAGTTTGGGGGCGCCCGCTGGATCGGTGCCCGTTCGCGCAGGCCCGCTGTATCCAGCGGTTTGGCAGAACTCGGGTCTGTCGCCTAGCGGGAGCCGTTGTGTTGTATTGGGGGTGCTCCTCTTGGCTGTCTTGCGCTGTGCAGGCTCAGGCCGGGTTCAGGCGTTCCCGCGGACAGGTTTGTCGTTGTTGATCGTGAAAATCATCCCGTCGAGAAGTTCACCCAGATCGGGGCGCGCCGCCGGGCCGTTAGAGATGGCTATGATCTGCGTCGTGCCGTCGGGGCGCAGGCAGAAAATACCGGGCTCTGCAAAGCGACGGTCGGTTTCCTGCGAAGACAGCGGGTCGGTGACGTAAAGTCCCATGGCGCGCATGTCACTCTCTTGCAGGTCGTAGCCGATGTCGAAGGTCCACCCGAAGCGCGCGACATCATCGCTGACTTTCTCCAGCGGGTCGGCCGAGACGCATTTCACCGCAAAACCCGCGTCTTCCCACTTTGCATAGTTGTGTTCCAGCTTGCCCAGGTAGGTCTTGCAGCGTCCGCAATGCTTGCCACGGTATACGATGAGCAGCGTCCAGCCGTCGGTCGCGCCGCCCACCGTCATGGTGCCGCCGCCGAATTTAGGCACCTCGAACAGGGGGAAGGCGGTGCCCGCCTGTAGTTTGGTTGTCTGGTTGGAATGCGAATTTGTCATGTATCTACCTCTTCCTATGTATTGGCCCGCCCGTGCAGCAGGGGCGAAATTTCCGTCGCCTTACTCGTCTCTTCGCAGACCTTAAGCCCTTTAAAATTCTAAATTTTTGGGTCGGCGCAGTGAAGATCAAAACGAAAGGGTCAGGCGCGTCCCCATCAAGACTCGAAAAATAATACTTGTAAATATTTGTAAGTCGTGTGATCACTTTTGCAATAATTTGTCTTTGGGAGGAAACAAATATGAAACTGAATAAAATCATCACCCGTGGTGCCTTTGCGATTGCCGCGGCATCGACGCTGGCTGTCATGCCCGTGACGGCGCAGGCAAAGGACTGGCGCGGCTGGAATATCCACGTCGAGGATTACCCTGTATCGCACGGTATGGAAGCCTTCATGGAAGAGGTCACCGAAAAGACAGGGGGCGAGATCAAGGGCAAGGTGTTCCACGCTGGCGTTCTGGGCTCGCAGCCCGATGCGATTGAACAGCTGCGTCTCGGGATCATGGATTTTGGCGTCTTCAGCCTTGGGCCGATGGGGCAGGCCGTGCCTGCAACCAACGTCGTGTCCTTGCCCTTCGTGTTCAAAAGCGTGCCACAGATGTATGAGCTGATGGACGGCGAACCGGGGGCCGCACTGGGGGAAGCGCTAGAGGAAAAGGGGATTGTCCCCCTTGGCTACTATGACGCCGGCGCGCGGTCTTTCTATAACTCGGTCAAGCCGATCAATACGCCCGAAGACGTGCAAGGCATGAAAGTGCGCGTGATGAACAACGATCTGTTCGTCGGCATGATCGAATCCATGGGCGGCAACGCCACCCCGATGGCTTTTGCGGAAGTCTACCAATCGATCAAGACCGGCGTTGTGGACGGGGCAGAGAACAACCCGCCGTCTTATGAATCCACCAGCCACTTCGAGGTTGCGAAATACTATTCGTTGACCCAGCACCTGATCATTCCCGAATGCCTGTGCATGAGCAAGAAGACCTTTGACGGTCTGACACCAGAACAGCAGGAAATCGTGAAAACCGCCGGTAAAAACTCCACCGATCTACAGCGCAAGCTCTGGGGCGAACGCGAGGCGGCGTCGATGAAGATCATCATGGACGGTGGCGTCGAAGTGAACGAGATCGCCGACAAATCGGCGTTCCAGGAAGCGATGGTGCCCGTCTACGAAAAGTATCTGGCGGCCAATCCAGAGATGACGGATCTCGTCAATCTGTTCCGCAACGCTGACTGATCAGCGCGGCTGGACAATCGTGCGCCCTGTTGTAACGGGGCGCACCCCTTCTCTCACAAAGGAATAGGGCCGTGGAACACGCACCCCTCTGGATGAAGCATACCGAGCGTGCGCTCGACGGGCTGAGTTTTCTTTGCATGCTCGCGGCCTCTATCGCCATCGTCGTGCTGATCGCGACCTTCGGCTGGCTGGTGTTCGGGCGCTATGTCTTGAACGTCACACCGACATGGGTCGAACAGCTGGCGCTTTTGCTGATCTGCTATGTGACCTATCTGGGCGCGGCGGTCGGGATCCACGAGAACACACATCTCGGGGTGACGCTATTCCGCGACATGATGGGCTGGCGGGTCAGTCATTTCCTGAAGCTCGTCATTGATATCGTCCTTGCCGGTTTTGGCCTGATCATGCTGGTCGCAAGTATTGAACTGGTCAAATTCGGGTGGAGCACAATGCTCCCCATGCTGAACATCCCTGAAAGCTTCCGGTCCTTGTCGGCTGCGATGTGCGGCGGGCTTGTCTTTCTATTTGCCGGACTGCGCGCGGTGTTTCGGATCGCCTGTTTTCTGCGCGGTATCCCCTATCATGAAAAAGGTCTGTTTTAATCATGGGTCTGACAATCCTTCTTGGCATTTTCGGTGTCTCCGTCGTGATCGGTATCCCCGTCGCCTTTGCAATGGGTATCGCAGCCCTGACCGCTTTCTGGTACGAAGGTTTTCCGCTGCTGATCACCTTTCAACGGTCGGTTTCCGGCATCTCTGTCTTCTCGCTGCTGGCGATCCCGTTCTTCGTTTTCGCAGGCGAGCTGATGCTGCACGGCGGTATCGCCATGCGTCTGGTCAAGTTCGCCTCGGCCCTTGTGGGTCACGTGCGCGGCGGTCTGGCATCGGTGAACATTTTTTCCAGCATGTTGTTCGGCGGAATTTCGGGATCGGCTGTGGCTGATATCTCGGCGCTCGGGTCTATTCTGATCCCTGTCATGAAGGAACGTGGCTATCATTCCGATTACGCGGTGAACGTGACCGTTACATCATCGATTGCAGGCATCGTCATCCCGCCCAGCCACAATATGATTATCTTTGCGGTGGCCGCTGGCGGGGGGATCTCGATCTCGAAGCTGTTCCTCGCGGGGGTGGTGCCCGGCATGCTGATGTGTCTGTGCCTTGCGGTGGCGGCCTATGTCATTGCGATCAAACGCAACTATCCGGCGGAACCCTTCCCCGGCTGGCGTGCGGTCGGCGTTGCATCGCTGCATGCGCTGCCGGGTCTGGTGACGGCTGTGATTATCGTGGGCGGGGTGCTGTCGGGTATTTTCACCGTGACTGAATCCGGTGCCTTCGGCGCGATCTATGCGCTGCTGCTGACCTATTTCGTCTATCGCAGCCTTGACTGGAACGGGTTCAAGACCGCCGTCGTCTCTGCTGTGCGGACAACCGCGATGGTCATGGTGCTGATCGGTTTTGCCAGTTCATTCGCCTATCTTCTGGCGCTGTATCAGGTGCCCGAAAAGCTGAGCAGCTTCATGCTTGGCATCTCGGAAGAAAAGATCGCCGTTCTGCTGATGATCAACATCATGCTGCTGGTGCTGGGGATGATCATGGATATGGCCGCGCTGATCCTGATCTGCACCCCGATCTTCCTGCCCATTGTGCGCGATCTTGGCATGGACCCCACCCAGTTCGGGATCATGCTGCTGGTCAACCTCGGGCTTGGTCTGTGCACGCCCCCCGTTGGCACCTGTCTGTTCGTGGGCTGTGCCGTTGGCAGGGTCAAGATCGAGGAAACGCTCAGGACCATATGGCCCTTCTACCTGGCCATTCTGATGGCGCTCTTGCTGGTCACATATGTCCCCGCGGTGTCGCTGTTCCTGCCCTCATTGCTTGAATGAGCCGACCTTTTCCACGCCTTTCAAAACGCCCGAAATACCATAGTAGAAAGTTTTCACCATGACTGAACCGACGCCAGAACTCCTTGAAAAGCTCATGCATGTCAGCACGGCAACGCTGACCACCGCATTGTTCAAGCGCGGCTTTCGTAACGTCTTTGTTCAGGGGCCGTACCGTATGAATCCCGGGCCGAATATGGTCGGGCCGGCCTACACCCTGCGCTATATACCCGCGCGCGAGGATCTGGACGGGCTAGAGTCTTTCGCGGATCGTGCCAACCCGCAGCGCAAGGGGGTAGAGGAATGCCCCCCCGGGTCCGTCTTCATGATCGACTCGCGGCGCGATTCAACGGCGGCCTCGGCGGGGTGTATTCTGGCCACCCGGTTGATGAAACGCGGCTGCAAGGGGATCGTCACCGACGGGGGGTTCCGCGACACGCCCGAGATTTCGGCGCTTGAGATGCCCGCCTATCACACCCGCCCCAGTGCGCCGACAAACCTGACCAAACACCACGCCGTCGCGATCAATGACCCTATCGCATGTGGCGGTGTTTCCGTCTTTCCGGGTGATATTATCGTGGGCGACAATGAAGGCGTCGTTTGCATCCCCAAGCATCTGGTGGCAGAAATAGCGTCAGAAACCGAAGAGATGACCGTTTTCGAAGACTTCGTTCTGGAAATGGTGCAAAATGGTGCTTCGATTTTTGGGCTTTACCCACCGACAGATCCGGCAACGAAGGACGAATTCAAAGCATGGCGGGAACAAAACAACCGGTAGCAGGCGCAGATGCGAGCCGTTCCGCCATGGGCAAGCCCGCCAAGGAACGCACGCTTGCGGATCACGCCTACGAGAAAATCCTCGCGATGATCTCCAGCGGGGAGACCGCGGTCGGGGATAAGCTGCCGACGGAACACGCCATGAGCGAGATGCTGGAGGTGTCCCGGCCGGTGCTGCGTCAGGCGCTCAAGCAGCTGCGCGAAGACGGGGTGGTCGTGTCGCGGCAGGGGTCAGGGTCATTCGTGCAGCGCCGCCCCGATACGGCGGTGCTGACCTTTGCGCCCGTCGGGTCCATCGCTGATATCCAGCGCACCTTCGAATTCCGCGCCGCGATCGAGGGGGAGGCGGCGTTCCTTGCCGCCGTGCGCCATACAGAAGCGGATCTGGCCAAGCTGCGCGCGCATTTCAAGGAGCTGGACCGCTGCATTCGCGAAGGGGAGTTGGGCGTCGAGGCAGACGAGGCCTTTCATCAGGCGATCTGCGAGGCGTCCGGCAACCAGTATTTCGCAACTGCGCGCACCTCGATGAAGTCGAACATCCTGACCGGCCTTAACCTGACGCGGAACCTGTCGCTCAGCAAACCGCGTGAGCGGATGGAGCTTGTCCAGCAAGAACACCGCCGCATCCTCGCCGCGATCATCGCGCGGGATCAGGCCGAAGCCCGCGCCGCCATGCGCGCCCATGTTGAGAATGCAAAGAACCGTGTGTTCGAAGGCTAACTGCTTACTCCAGCGGTAGCCCGTGGGCCGCCATGAAATCATCCCGCCGCGGTGCAAAACTGTCGAGCAGTTTCCCCGCCTGCAAGCACAGGCAGGAATGTTCGACGTTCGACGGGATGATCAACGCATCGCCGGGGTTCAGGATTTGCGTGTCGCCCCCAACGGTGAATTCGAACTGGCCAGAGGACACGAAGGTCGTCTGCACATGGGGGTGCGAATGGGGCACGCCGACGCCGTCCTTTTCGAACATGAACTCTACCATCATCAGCGCTTTGTCCTGACACAAGATGCGCCGCTGCGCGCCGGGGCCAGAGGTCATCCAACCCTGTGATGCGTCTGCTGTGGTGTCCATTGGTATGCCTCCCCCCGGCGTTTATCAGATGTAATTATTTGTAACTGTTTTTGGTTGTTGTCAACAGATTTGGGTGCGGGGCTAGCCGTGGGCCGTAGTGATTTTCATCGGGTTTGTGCTTGATATAACGCATATTCTACTGTTTTTTCGGGCTTTTCCGCTGGGGCCAAAGACCTTCTCGACTTACCAATCTCTATATTTGTAATAATTTGTATTGTCGTGCCCCGAGGTTTGCCCTAAGCAAGGGGACGGATAATGCAGTTGTTGGGCGTGCATCGCCGCCCTTGAACCCCATTGTGCATCGAAGGGAGACGCGGAGAGCACTGCTCGGTCAGGTTCCTCCGCAGAATTTTATATTCAGGAGACGATCATGGACCTCAAAGGGAAAACCGCAATTGTAACCGGCGGTGGCCGCGATATCGGCCGCGCCTGCGTGCTTGAGCTCGCGGCGCGGGGCGCGAATGTGGCGATCAACTATATGGCAAGCTCAGAAGGGGCCGATAGCGCCGTCGCCGAAATCAAGGCGGCGGGCGGCAATGCCTTCGCGCTGCAGGGCGATATGACCAAAGAGGCCGATGTTGCCGCGTTGGTAGAAAAGACCGTCAAGGAATTCGGACAGGTCGATACGCTGGTCCACGTCACGGGCGGGCTGGTCGCGCGGGTCACCATGTCGGAGATGACGCTGGATCACTGGCAGTCGGTCATGGACGTGAACCTGACATCCTTTGTGCTGATGGTGCGTGAATGTCTGCCCCATATGACCGAAGGATCGTCAATTGTCGGGCTCGCGTCGCAGGCCGGTCGCGATGGCGGCGGGCCCGGTGCCTCTGCTTACGGCGCATCCAAGGGGGCGCTGATGACGCTGACGCGGGGTCTGGCGAAAGAGCTGGGTCCGAAAATCCGCGTGAATTCGCTTTGTCCGGGGATGATCGATACCGATTTCCACAACATCTTTACCAAACCCGAAGTGCGCACCCATGTGGCCAATGTCTCGCCCGTGAAACGCGAGGGGACTTCGGAAGATGTGGCCAAGCTGGCGGTGTTCCTTGCCTCGGATGATGCTGCGTTCATCACGGGTGCCAACGTCGATATCAACGGCGGCATGCTGTTTTCCTGACAACGACACGACCGGCGGCTGCGGATGCACGCGGCCGCCGGATTTTTCTGACAGAGGCGAAAGGAAACGCAGCATGGAACTGATGGGCAAACACCTGATCGCAGGCGAATGGACCGGCGCGGCAGAGCAATTTTCATCCGACCCCGCCGACGGGGAGCCACGGGTTTTTGCCGCCGGCACCGTTGATCTGGTCGACCGCGCCGCGCAGGCTGCCGAGGATGCGTTTGACGCCTACAGCGCCACCACAGCGCAGGATCGCGCGGCCTTCCTGAATGCGATCGCGGACGAGGTTGATGCCCGTATCGACACATTGGCCCTGATCGGCACCCAAGAAACCGGCCTGCCAGACGCACGTTTGCGCGGTGAGACAGGGCGCACCTCCGGGCAGCTGCGCATGTTCGCGACGCATATCCTTGAAGGCAAGTTTCTGGACGCGCGCCATGATGCGGCCCTGCCGGATCGCACGCCTTTGCCGCGATCCGATTTGCGGATGATCCAGCGCTCGATTGGCCCTGTTGCGGTCTTTGGGGCGTCGAACTTCCCGCTCGCTTTTTCGACGGCAGGCGGGGATACGGCGTCGGCTTTGGCGGCGGGCTGTCCGGTGGTTGTCAGGGGGCACCACGCGCACCCCGGCACGGCAGAGGTCGTGGCCGCAGCGATTGCCGCCGCCATTACAGCTTGCGACATGCCCGCGGGCGTATTCTCGTTGATCCAGGGGGGCGGGCTAGAGGTCGGGCAGGCGCTGGTGCAGCATCCGTTGATCAAGGCCGTCGGCTTTACCGGATCGCTGCGCGGCGGACGCGCGCTGTTTGATCTATGCGCACAGCGGCCCGAACCCATTCCGTTTTTTGGCGAGCTTGGGTCGATCAATCCAGTCTTTGTCCTGCCCGCCGCAGCCTCCGCCCGTGGCGCAGAGATCGGCGCGGGATGGGCCGCGTCGTTGACGATGGGGGCAGGGCAGTTCTGCACGAACCCGGGCGTGGTTGTGGTCACCGACGGCTCCGGTGCCGATGCCTTCCGCGATGCCGCGGTCGCCGCGTTGTACGAAAGCCCTGCCCAAACAACGCTAACGGCGGGGATCGCCGATGCCTATTTCGACGGGCGTGATCGTATCGCGCGCGCGGGGTGTACGCGCGCGCTCGTCTCTTCGGATCGGGGCGAGGCGCGCCGTGTCACCCCTGCTGTCTTCGAGGTCTCTGGCACCGATTGGCTGAACAGCGACGCGCTGGCGCATGAGGTCTTCGGGCCGCTTGGCATTATCGTGCGCGTGGCCGATGCGGATGAGATGGCCGCGGTTGCCAAAGGGCTGGACGGGCAGCTGACCTGCACGTTGCAAATGGACGCAGGCGATACTGCTGCCGCCAAGGCCTTGATGCCGGTGTTAGAGCGCAAGGCGGGGCGGATATTAGCCAACGGCTTTCCCACGGGCGTGGAGGTCAGCGGGGCGATGGTCCACGGCGGGCCCTATCCCGCGTCGACCAACTTTGGCGCGACGTCGGTCGGGACGCTGGCGATCCGCCGTTTCCTGCGCCCCGTCTGCTACCAAGACCTGCCGGCAGAGCTGCTGCCGGTCGTTTGACCCTGTGCGGGGCAGCGGCGCGTTGGGGGTAAGCCGCTGATAAACTTGAGATATACAAATAGTTACAAATAAGCTTGACGCATTACAAATACTAACGACATATTTCACGTCAGGGAGAATCTGGTCAGGCACGTATCTGGTCAGACAACAATCAGGGAGGACTACCATGTCATTTTTTACCAAGACAGCACAGCTTGTTTCGGGTGCCGCCGTTGCTGCGACGCTCTTTACCGCGACCGCGCAGGCCGAGACGGTTCTGCGGGGGGCCAGCATGTTCGACGAGGAACATGCCTTCACCAAAACACTGCGTAAATTCGAGGAACTGGTCGGCGAGAAATACGACGGCGATGTGACGTTTGACTTACGTCTGAACGGCGAGCTTGGCGTCGAAAGTGATTACGTCACCTTCCTGAACCAGGGTGTGGCGATCGACTATACGATCCTTGCGCCGTCCAACATGGCCAAGTTCGCCCCGTCCATCCCGCTGATGGACATGCCGTTCCTGTTCCGCGATCTGGACCACTGGAATGCGGTCTTGTCCAGCGATGTGCTTGCGCCGCTGGAGGACGAGCTGCTGGAGAAAGCCGATATCAAGATCGTGGGCTACACCGGCGGGGGCACGCGCAATCTGCTGTCCAAAAACCCTGTCGTGACCTTTGATGATCTGAAGGGCCACAAGATGCGGGTCATGGGCGCGCCGATCCAGGCGCAGATCTTCCAGGCGTTGACAGCGGCCCCTTCGGCGATTGCCTATAACGAGGTTTACAACGCCATCCAGACCGGCGTCATCGCAGGGTTCGAGAACGAGGCCGCGAGCATTCAGAACCTCAAGTTCTACGAGGTGGCCCCGAACCTGACGCTGACGCGCCATTCGATCACCGTGCGCCCCATCGTGATGAGCGGCAAGACCTTTAACAGCCTGCCCGCAGACCTGCAGGCCGCCGTGCTTGAAGCGGGCGAAGAGGCAGGGGCCTATGGCCGCGAGCTGGAATCGCGCGAGGACGGCGTAAAGCTGCAAGAGATGGTCGATGCGGGTCAGCTAACCGTGTCCGAATTCGAAAACCGCGACAAGATGCTGGAAATGGTCAAGCCGGTGCAGGATGCCTATGCCGCCGAGATCGGTGCATCGGACCTGCTTGAAGCGGTCCGCGTCAAGTAATCCCCGCGGATGCCCCCCTTGGGTTCTTGTGACCCGAGGGGGATTTTATTTTCACTCAAGCTGATCGGTAAGCACATGATCCTGCGTGGTCTGGAACTGCTCGCATCCTTGCTCCGCTTCGTTGTGGGGGTGCTGATGTTTTCACTGGCGATCCCCGTCGGCCTGCAGGTCATCGCGCGCTACACCGGGGTGATCCCCGTCTACCTATGGACCGAAGAGCTGGCCACGTTCATCTTTGTATGGGTGGTCATGCTCGGGTCTGCCCTGGCGGTGTGGGAGGGGACGCATTTCGACGTTCAGGTCATCCCCGGTGCCAAGCATCCGCTGCTGGCGTTCTTGCAGCAAGCGCTGGTGCTAGGGCTGGTCGCGGGGTTTGCGCTGTTGTTCGCATGGTACGGCATTGATTACGCCAAGTTCGGGGGCAACCAGACGTCGGTCATGATGCGGGCAAATCTGATGTTCACGCATATCTCTGTCCCGATCGCCGGTGTGCTTTGGGCGGTCTTTGCCCTTTACCGTTTGTATCAAGCATTTGCGGTCTACCGCACAGAGGGGCGGGCCGTATCATGATCGTTTCAACGGGCCTTGCCTGTCTTATTCTTGTGGGCGGTTTCATCCTGCTGGTGGCGTTGCGGGTGCCGGTCGCCTTTGCCTTGGGGATCGCGACAATTCCGATTGTGATGCTGGATATCCGGCTGACGCCCTTCATTGTCATCGACCGGATGTTCCAGTCGTATAACTCGTTCATCCTGCTTGCCGTGCCGTTCTTTCTGCTGGCGGCGAACCTGATGAATTCGGGGTTGATCACGCAAAAGCTGATTGATTTCGCCCGCGTGCTGACTGGCTGGATGCCCGGTGGATTAGGGCATGTGAATGTCGCCGTGTCGATGCTGTTTGCCGGTATCTCGGGGTCGTCCACGGCGGATGCGGCGGGCTGCGGCAAGATCCTGATCCCCGCGATGGTCAAAGAAGGCTATGACACCCGTTTTGCCATTGCGATCACGGCCTGTTCGTCCGTGATGGGGGTGATCATTCCGCCCAGTATCCTCATGGTAGTCTGGGGCGGGGTCATGCAGATTTCGGTCGGCGCGCTGTTTCTGGCGGGGGCCATTCCCGGCTTGCTGATCGGTTTTGCCCTGATGGCGACGGTCTATGGCTATGCCAAGACATACGACTACCCCGTCACCCTGCGGCCCACATTCGGGCAGTTCTGGTCGGCGTTCAAAGGCGCGGCGCTGGCGATGCTGACCCCGGTTCTGGTGATCGGCGGCATTGTCGGGGGCATTGTGACCCCGACCGAAAGCGCGATCATCGCGGCGGGCTATGCGTTGATCCTTGGGGTTTTCGTCTATCGTACCGTGTCGGTGCGGGATCTTGGCGGGATCTTTTATGACACGGGCCGTTTTGCGTCGATCTCGCTTTTTGCGATCGGGACGGCTTCGGCTTTTGGCTGGATGCTGGCGTTCTACAACGTGCCGCGTTTGATCGTGGACGTGCTGACCGCGCACGAGCTTGGCGTCATCGGCACGTCGCTGATCATCGCGGCGCTGTTCCTGTTTTTCGGTCTGTTCATCGATGCCATCCCGACCATTATCATTCTGGGAACGGTGCTTTTGCCCGTGGCGCGTGCGGCGGGGATTGATCCGGTGGCCTTTGCGATTATCGGGATCATCTCGCTGGCCTTTGGTCTGGTGACGCCGCCCTATGGCTTGTGTCTGCTGATCTCTGCGTCGATCGGGGGGATGAATGTGGTCAAGGTGCTGCGGGATGTCTGCATCATTCTGGCCCCGATGCTGGTGATCTTGTTGCTGGTCATTCTCTTCCCGCAGATCGCCCTGTGGCTGCCGCGCACGCTCATGCCGATGTCATTCCAATGACCCGTCGGCGCAGACATCTGATCGAATAGGATATCCCATGAAAGAAACATGGCGCTGGTTTGGCCCCACTGATCCGGTCACGCTTACCCATATCAAGCAGGCCGGCGCGTCGGGCATTGTGACCGCTTTGCACGACTACGCCCCCGGCGAGGTCTGGCCGCTGAGGGATATCACGGCCCTTCAGGCGCGGATCGAGGAGGCCGGCCTGAGCTGGGATGTGTGCGAGTCGATCTGGATGCCGGATGCGATCAAGCTGAAGGGTGCCGGTGCCACGGCAGAGATCGCGGCATGGATCGAGACCATGCGCAATCTGGCGCGCGCGGGCGTCAAGACGATCTGCTACAACTTCATGCCGCTGCTGGACTGGACCCGCACCGATCTGCGCTTCGAGATCGACGGGCAGGGGCAGGCCTTGCGTTTTGACATGGTGGATTTCGTGGTGTTCGACGTGTATATCCTTGCGCGCCCGAACGCTCAGGCCGACCACGCCCCCGATCTGCTGGCCGCGGCGCAGATGCGGTGGGGGCATATGACAAAGCCCGAGATCGCCGCGTTAGAGGCGAATATCATCGCAGGGCTTCCCGGTAGCGCCAAAGGGTTTACGCGGGCGGATCTGCTGGCGGGCATCGAAAGTTTCGCATCCCTGTCGCACCGCGACCTTCAGGCCAATCTGGCCGCGTTCCTGAGGCTCGTCGTGCCAGAGGCAGAGGCCTTGGGGGTGCGGCTTGCCATCCATCCCGATGATCCGCCGTTCCCGCTTTTCCGTTTGCCGCGCTGCGTTTCGACCGCGCAGGATCTGGTGTTTATTCTTGATGCGGTGCCGAGTGCTGCGAACGGGCTGACCTTCTGTACTGGGTCACTTGGGGCCCGTGCGGATAATGATCTGCCGGACATGGCCCGCCGTTTTGGCGCGCATATCCACTTTGCCCATTTGCGCAATGTGCAGCGCGAGGGGGATGGCAGCTTTCATGAAGCCGCGGCACTTGGGGGGAGCACCGATATGATCGCGGTCCTCGCGGCCCTGCGCGCGGCAGAACAGGGGCAGCCCGCCCGCGTTATCCCCATGCGGCCGGATCACGGTCACCTGCTGGCGTTCGAACAGCAGCAGAAAACAAATCCGGGCTATTCATATCTGGGGCGGCTCAAAGGATTGGCGGAGCTACGAGGCGCCTTGGCCGCGCTGGACCATTCAGACACCGGATCAAAACACGCAAGGCAGGTGCAATGACCTCACTTCTTGGCATCGGCGAATGCATGATCGAACTGTCGTCGGCGGGCGATGACCTGTGGCGGCAACGATTTTCCGGCGATGTGTTCAACGCCCTGTGGTACGCGCGGGCGCATTCCGCCGATGATGCGGATGTCGCCTTTCACACCGCTGTTGGCACGGACCCTATGTCGGACCAGATGCTGGCCTTTATCCGGTCGGGTGGGATCCGCTGCGCGGAGACGCCGCGCATCGCCGATCGGCGCCCCGGTCTGTATACGATCCAGCTGAACGGGGCCGAGCGCAGCTTTACCTATTGGCGCGACACATCGGCGGCGCAGATGATGGTGCGCCACCCCGGCCCGCTTTGGCGCGATGTGGCAGGGGCGGATGTGGTCTATTTCTCGGGCATCACGCTGGCGATCCTGCCGCCCGACGACCTGGAGACACTCCTGGCCGGTTTGGTAGAGCATAAAAAGCACGGCGGGCTTTTGGCGTTTGATCCGAATATCCGGCCTCACCTCTGGGCGGATAAAGACCGGATGCTTGATGTCATATCGCGGGCCGCGGGCCTGAGCGATCTTGTACTGCCAAGTTTCGACGATGAAACAACGGCCTTTGGTGACCGGACCCCGCAGGAAAGCGCGAAACGTTATGCCGATCTGGGGGCCGGGCATGTTGTGGTCAAGAACGGGCCTGCGGATACGATCCACCTGCAGGACGGCCAGTTGACGGCCTTCCCCGTGGCCCCGGTCGGGGACATTATCGATACGACCGCCGCCGGAGATTCCTTTAACGGCGCCTATATTGCGTGCCTTCTGTGCGGCTTGCCGACCGAGGACGCCATATCGGCCGCGCAGAGATGTGCGGGGCAGGTGATCAGGCATAAGGGTGCCATTATCTCGCGCAACGATCTGGGGCTGGTCTGACAGAGCGCGCGCACCCGCCGATAGATTGACCCCTAGAATTCCTGCCAAGCCCGTGCCGCATTTGATCTAGATCAAGGCACCGCCCCTGCCGCCATGAGAACCGTGTCCCGAAATAAAGGGGATTCGGGATATGTTCGATACGCTCAAGTTGGTCGTGCTTGCGCTCATTGTGTTTTTCGCAGCTTTGGCGGCCGATTGGGCGCGGGATCCGGCCTATATGGTCCATGCGCTGCTGATCATGGTGATCGCCGCCGGCCTGTTCTTCTGGCAACTGCGCAATATGCCGGTCGACGGTGTCGCCGCGCCCCATGCGCCAGCGCCGCAGGGCTATATGGACGGGCCGATCCGCTATGGCGTGATTGCCACGGCGTTCTGGGGTGTTGTCGGGTTCCTTGCGGGGACATACATCGCCTTTCAACTTGCGTTTCCAGCGCTGAATATCGAATGGGCGCAGCCCTATGCCAACTTTGGCCGTCTGCGTCCGCTGCACACCAGCGCGGTGATCTTCGCCTTTGGCGGTAATGCCCTGATCGCCTCTTCTTTTTACATCGTGCAACGCACGTCGGCGGCACGGCTTTGGGGCGGCAACGCCGCTTGGTTCGTCTTCTGGGGCTATCAGCTTTTCATCGTGCTGGCAGCGACGGGCTATCTGCTGGGGGCGACCCAATCGAAGGAATATGCCGAGCCGGAATGGTATGTCGACATCTGGCTGACCATCGTCTGGCTGACCTACCTCGCCGTGTTCTTCGGTACGATCCTGAACCGGCGCGAGCGTCATATCTATGTGGCGAACTGGTTCTTTCTGGCCTTCATCATCACCGTGGCCATGCTGCATGTGGTCAACAACCTCGCCATTCCGGTGTCGATCTGGGGCTCCAAATCGGTGCAGGTCTTTGCGGGCGTGCAGGATGCGATGACGCAGTGGTGGTACGGGCATAACGCCGTGGGCTTCTTCCTGACCGCCGGTTTTCTGGGCATGATGTACTACTTTGTGCCGAAACAGGCGGGCCGTCCGGTCTATAGCTACAAACTGTCGATCATCCACTTCTGGGCGCTGATCTTTCTGTATATCTGGGCGGGTCCGCACCACTTGCACTATACCGCCTTGCCCGATTGGGCGGCGACGCTGGGGATGGTGTTCTCGATCATCCTGTGGATGCCCAGTTGGGGCGGCATGATCAACGGCTTGATGACGCTTGAGGGTGCGTGGGACAAGATCCGCACCGATCCGATCATCCGCATGTTTGTCGCCTCGCTTGCCTTCTACGGGATGTCCACCTTTGAGGGGCCGATGATGTCGATCCGCGCGGTGAACAGCCTTAGCCACTACACCGACTGGACCATCGGGCACGTGCATTCCGGCGCGCTTGGCTGGAACGGGCTGATCACCTTTGGCGCGCTGTATTTCTTGACACCGCGGCTTTGGGGCAGGGCGCAGATGCATTCGCTGTCGGCGATCAACCTGCACTTCTGGCTCGCGACCGTGGGCATCGTGCTTTACGCGGCGTCGATGTGGGTCTCGGGCATTATGGAAGGGCTGATGTGGCGCGAGGTCGATGCCAATGGCTTCCTTGTCAACAGCTTTGCCGACACCGTCGAAGCCAAATTCCTGATGTATGTGGTCCGTGGTCTGGGCGGGGTGCTCTACCTCGCGGGGGGTGCGGTGATGGTCTGGAACATGTGGATGACCATCCGCGCCCCGCAAGCCTGCCCCGTCACCGTCGCCCTGCCAGCGGAGTAATATCAATGGCCAAGAACCCCCAAAGCCCCAACTATGACCCCGCTGACGATCCCAAGGTGGTGAGCGCCAGCGAAGGAATGAAAAAGGGCAAAATCCCGAACGAGCTGCCGCCCGAGACGCAGACGATCACCTTTCACCAGCGGTTTGAACGCAATGCGACGCTGCTGCTGATCGCCTCTCTCGGGGTGGTCAGTATCGGCGGCATCATCGAGATCGCGCCGCTGTTCTGGCTGGAGAACACGATCGAGAAGGTCGAGGGCATGCGCCCCTATTCGCCGCTGGAACTGGCGGGGCGCGAGATCTACGTGCGCGAGGGCTGCTATGTCTGCCACAGCCAGATGATCCGCCCCATGCGCGACGAGACGGAGCGTTACGGCCATTACAGCCTCGCCGCCGAATCCATGTATGACCACCCGTTTCAATGGGGCTCGAAACGCACCGGGCCGGATCTGGCGCGGGTCGGTGGGCGCTATTCGGACGAGTGGCATGTGGACCACCTGATGGACCCGCAGTCGGTCGTGCCGGAAAGCGTCATGCCGAAATACGCCTTTCTGATGGAGGCCAAGCTGGAAAGCGAGGATGTGACCGAACTGCTGGCGACCCACCGCATGGTTGGCGTGCCCTACACCGACGAGATGATCGCCAGCGCGAGCGGAGATTTCCGCATGCAGGTTGACCCGATGGGGGATTATGACGCGCTGCTTGACCGCTACCCCGGTGCGCAGGTGCGCGACTTTGACGGGCAGCCCGGTGTCAGCGAGATGGATGCCCTGATCGCCTATCTGCAAATGCTCGGGACGTTGGTCGATTTCTCGACCTTTGTGCCCGACGCCACCCGCTGAGGAGCCCGCCATGGACACCTATTCCTTCCTGCGTGAACTGGCCGACAGTTGGGCCCTGCTGATCCTGACGTTGATCTTTCTGGGGGTCATTGCTTGGGCCTATCGCCCCGGATCGCGCGCGCTGCATGATGACGCGGCGGATGTGCCGTTTCGCAACGATGACCCCGACCAAGCCCGCCAAGACGGAGCCCGCCAATGACCGACAACCGCAAGATCGACCCCGCCACCGGCACCGAAACCACGGGCCACAGCTGGGATGGCATCGAAGAGCTGAACACGCCCTTGCCGCGGTGGTGGCTTTGGACCTTCTACGCCACCATCTTCTGGGGCGTGATCTATACCATCCTCTATCCCGCGTGGCCGATGGTTTCGGGGGCGACGGCGGGGCTGTTGGGCTATTCCACCCGTGGCGAGGTCGCGGCTGAAATCTCGCGTGTCGATCAGTCGAATGCCGATCTGACGGAAAGCCTGATCAACGTCGATATGGGGGTTCTGAAAGACAACGACGCGCTGCACCGTTTCGCTGTGCAGGCGGGGCGTTCGGTCTTTGCGGCGAATTGTTCGCAATGTCATGGCGCGGGGGCGGGGGGTGTGGTGGCCTCGGGCTACCCGAACCTTCTGGATGACGATTGGCTTTGGGGCGGTACGATGGCCGAGATCGCCTATACCGTGCGCCACGGCATCCGCAACGAGGATGACGCCGACGCGCGTCTTTCGCAGATGCCGTCCTTTGACTGGCTGGGCGCTGCGGAGCTGGACGCCACGGCCCATTTCGTACGCAGCCTTTCGGGGCTCGCGCATGACGAGGCAGCGGCCCAAGCGGGTGCGGATATCTTCGCCACGAATTGCAGCGCGTGCCACGGTGAGACGGGCCTTGGGGATCGGGAGATCGGCGCGCCAAACCTTGCCGATGCGATCTGGCTGCGCGGCGGCAGTCACGAGGCGATCATCCAACAGCTGAAAACGCCGCGCATGGGGGTCATGCCGCCGTGGCAGGCGCGTTTGGGCGAAGCCGATGTGCGCGCTGTGACGGCCTATGTGCACGGTCTGGGCGGGGGGGAGGCCGCGATGGACACGGCCCAAGATACGCCTGCCGACTGAGCCGCAGCACAAAAAGACCTGTTGTTTGATGCAGATCAAAGCGGCCTGCGCCCCACGGGTGTAGGCCGCAAGACGTAACCCCGGAGCCCCCCGCCCATGTCCAACGCCGCCCCCCCGCTTTTCGCCGCGCGCGAGCCGATCTTCCCCCGCCGGGTGAGCGGCTTTTTCCGCCGGCTGAAATGGGTTATCCTGATCCTCACGCTGGGGGTCTATTACGTCACCCCGTGGCTCCGTTGGGACCGCGGGCCGAGCCTGCCGGACCAGGCGGTTCTGGTCGATCTTGCCAACCGGCGTTTCCATTTTTTCTGGATCGAGATCTGGCCGCATGAGTTCTATTTCGTCGCCGGTCTGCTGATCATGGCGGGGTTGGGGCTGTTCCTGTTTACCTCTGCCTTGGGTCGGGTCTGGTGTGGCTATGCCTGCCCGCAAACCGTCTGGTCTGACCTCTTCATGACTGTGGAGCGCTGGATCGAGGGCGACCGCAACGCGCGTATCCGCCTGCACAATGCGCCGTGGAGCCTGCGCAAGGCGCGGTTGCGGGGGGCGAAATGGGCGGTCTGGTTGCTGATCGCAGTGGCGACGGGCGGGGCTTGGGTCTTTTACTTTGCCGATGCGCCCAGTCTCGCGCGCGACCTCGTGACCCTGCAAGCGGCCCCCGTGGCCTATGCCACCATCGCCGTGCTCACCGCCACGACCTTTATCTTTGGCGGCTTCATGCGCGAACAGATCTGCATCTACATGTGCCCCTGGCCCCGCATCCAAGGCGCGATGATGGACCCCGGCACGCTGACCGTCGGCTACCGCAAATGGCGGGGGGAGCCGCGCGGCAAGGGCGGGGTAAAGCGCCAGAAAGCGGCGGCAGAGGCGATCGGCAGCGGCAATGCGGTGGCGCGCTACGGCGCGGCGCTGGACAAAAACACCGCAGGCGACCGCCAATCGCGCGATGGAGAGGTCTTGGGCGATTGTATCGACTGCAACGCCTGTGTCGCGGTCTGCCCGATGGGCATCGACA
>NZ_DGMH01000007.1:66498-68307 GCF_002388305.1 Sulfitobacter sp. UBA4523 | reverse complement strand
GACCCTGCTGGATTGGCTCGACGAGGCGCAGCTCGACCGCGTGGGCTGTTTTCAGTACGAAAACGTTGACGGGGCGCGGTCGAACGCCCTGCCGGATCACGTGCCGGACGAGGTCAAACAGGACCGCTGGAACCGCTTTATGGAGAAGGCGCAGGCCATCTCGGCCGCCAAGCTGGAAGCCAAAGTCGGTCGCCGCATGGATGTGATCATCGACGAGATCGACGACGAGGCCGCCACCTGCCGCACGAAGGCAGACGCGCCAGAGATCGACGGCAACCTGTTCATCGACGAAGGCTTTGAAAACCTGAGCGTGGGCCAGATCGTGACCGTCGAAGTCGAAGAAGCCGGCGAATACGATCTTTGGGGGCGCGTGGTCTAGGCCACTGCTCTTCCCCCTCTCAATCGTGGAACAATCCGAGCGTCCTGGCGTTCCTATTCGCGCAGGCAGGCCCGATTGCAGGCACAGCCCATGTTGTGGAAATCTTTAATCCGCGCCCTACATATAGACATATGATGGCGTATCAGAGGTGAAACCCTTGAAAAAGCGCACGCGATGTTCTATATATGTTCTAGATAGAACAAGGGGGCCTATACGATGTCCTACCAACCGCAGTTTCCTGGCATGTTCGATCCCGACAACGGGGCCGTACCTGCCCGTGCAGAAGATTCAGCCCGCGACGCACGCGCCGCTTTGCCGCCGACGGAGAAGCAGATGCACTATGCTACCTCGCTTAGCCTCAAGACCGGCGCGCCTGTGCCAAAACGGGCGTTGACCGACCGCGCCGCGCTGTCTGAATGGATCGACGCCCATAAGCCCAAGCCGGTGGACGGGCCGTTTTCGCAGTATCCTTCGTCAAAGCAGGTCGCTTTTGCCGAACGCATCGCCCGCCTGAAGCGCCGCGATATCCCGCAGGAATGTTTCCGCGACAAGACGATGATGTCGCGCTGGATCGACGGCAATAAACCCCGTTGATCCGGACGCGCGCCACGCGTCGGCATAACCACCTATACGAATGGATAGGTCGAGATACCAAAGCGCCATTAATTAGACGAAATCTGACATGGGAATGTTGCAAACGGGTGCTAGATTTGACCTATGGCTTATCCGCACCCAACCGCTGACACTCTTGCTGATGGCACGATCCACGTGTTGGGTCTGGGATTTGCAATACCGGCAACAATTCTGCTGACGACCTATGCTGCAAGCCAGGGGGAGCAGCTTACACCGACGCTGGTATATGCGGCCTGCTTTGTCCTGTCGCTTCTGGCGTCGGCGATTTACCACCTTTTGCCGTTTGATCGTACCCGTGCCCTGCTGGGTCGGATTGACCATGCGGCGATCTACTTCAAGATCGCGGGCACCTACACACCGTTTGTTGTGCTCATCGGAACAGGGTTCGCCTATGGCATCCTCGCCGTGGTATGGGCGCTGGCCATTATCGGCGCGGTCGCCAAACTGTCTTTCTGGAGCACGGAGTCTAAAGCGTCGCTGTATCTCTATCTTGGCATGGGGTGGCTGTCTGTGCTGCTGGTCTGGCCGATGTGGCAAAACCTGCCGACCACGGCGCTGACGCTGATTGGCATCGGCGGGTTGATCTATACGCTGGGGACGATCGTCTTTGCACACCCCGGCATGCGCTTTCAGAATGCGATCTGGCACAGCTTTGTGCTTGCGGCCTCTATCTGCTTTTTCGCCGCCATCTCTATTAGCTTGTAAGCCCGTGTCAGGCCGCGTCCAGATAGGCGCGCACGCAGGATTGCACGTGGCGGAACCGGTCGCCGCCCAGATGTTTCCCGCCATACCAGCGC
>NZ_DGMH01000007.1:58696-66379 GCF_002388305.1 Sulfitobacter sp. UBA4523 | reverse complement strand
CCCCGCCATACCAGCGCGTGACCACGATCAGGTGATCCTCCAGCCCTTCACGCTCTAGCATCCGGATAATCACCATCCCCGCACCGGATTCCCCATCATCGCCTTTCAGCGGGCCGCCGTCTGACAGCAGCACCGCCCAGGTGTTGTGGGTTGCCTTGGCATAGGATTTATCGCGCTTGAGCTCTTTCAGCGCAGCATCCACGGCGGCGCGATCGGACGCGGGGCATCCTGACACGGCATATTTCGACCCGCGGTCCGACAGTATCTGGCCAAGCTGCTTCATGCTGTGCCGTTACAGCCCCGCCGCGGTCCGCCGTACGGTATCCAGACGCGATGCATTGGGCGGGTGCGTGCCCAGGAAACGGTCACCGGGGTCAGGAATACGGGTAAAGAATTCGGCCCCCCGCAGCGGGTTATACCCTGCGCGTGCGGTGATGATGGTGCCCAAGGCGTCTGCCTCAAGCTCGAAGTCCTTGGAATAGGTCCGCGCGCCCACCTGCGCCCCAAGACGCTGTGCCGATTCGACCGCTGTCGCATCGCCCCCGCTCAGCGTGGCGAGACCGGCAAAGATCACCGCACCGGCGACCGCGTTCTGCTGTTGGCGTGCGATATGCCCTTCGATGTGGTGAGCAGCCTCGTGCCCCATGACAAAGGCAAGCTCGTCCTCGTTACGCGCATCCGCGATCAGGGCGAGCGTGAAGGCGATGACCGGACGCCCGGCCTTATCCTCGGTTTGGTAGGCATTGGCGGGCTGGCCGGGGCGGTCATCGACCACGATGTTGAAATCGCAATTCACCTGCGAGGTCCGCACGCGACATTCGCGTTCAGCGACAGGTTCGACCGTTTGTAACACGCGGATAAAGCTGCGGGCGGATTCATTGGCGGAAAAACTAGCGGGTTGCCCTTGCTCGGGTTGGGTGGAGACAGGCCCCGACATGGTCGTCGGTTCGCAGGCAGCCATAAATGCCGCAGCGGCCAGAGCAAGACAGTATCTCAACATCACGTAACGCATCCTCAAAAGGGCAACGAATAGATCTGCCACCGTTTTAACGCGGCGGCGCGGATTTGAACAGACGGCGCAGTGCTGCTCTTGCATTGGACCACCGAAAGAATACTGTGCCTTCATGTTTACGATTGAACACGAATTCGATGCCAGTGTGATCACTCTGATCGACGAAGGCAAAGCACCCTTGCGTGAAGATGTGACGGTGCAGGCCTTTGCCAGCGTTATCACATTCGAGCAATGGGACCCGCGCACCAACTCTGTCTGCAAGATCAGCCTCTCGCCCGAGCAGCTGCACGATCTGACAGCCGCGCTGAACCTGCCCGAGGGCATCTACCGCACCGCGCCCAAGCGGTAACCAAAGGACACGCTATGGCCACTGGCACACATATCAAGACATTTTACGAAGGCAGTTGGCACGAGGGTGACATCTCTGTCATCAAGGCCGCGGACCACGGTGCATGGCTGGGCACGACCGTATTTGACGGGGCGCGGCTGTTCGACGGTCTTAGCCCCGATCTGGAGGCGCACTGCGCGCGGATCAACCGGTCGGCCAAGGCGCTGATGATCACCCCCACGGTCGAGACCGCCGATATGGTCGAGATGGTACGCGAGGGTCTGAAAAGCTACCCCAAGGACGCCGCCGTCTATATCCGCCCGATGTATTGGGCGCTTGCGGGCGACGAGCTGGGGATCGTGCCATTAAAGGACGCGACCGGTTTTGCCATCAGCCTAGAACAGATCCCTATGGCGGCACCCGATGCGGCCACGACGCTGACACGGACCCGTTTCCGGCGTCCCGTGCTCGAAGACAACGTCGTCAACGCCAAGGCGGGCTGCCTTTATCCCAACAACGCCCGCATGATGGTTGAAGCCCGCGCCAAGGGCTTTGGCAACGCGCTGGTCGCCGATGCCATGGGCAATGTCGCCGAATCGGCTTCTGCCAATGTGTTCATGGTCAAGGATGGCGAGGTGTTCACCCCGATCCCCAATGGCACGTTTCTGGCCGGTATCACCCGCGCGCGGCATATGTCGAACATGCGCGCCGACGGGATCAAGGTGCACGAAACAGTGCTTAGCTTTGATGACTTCCATGCCGCGGACGAGGTCTTTTTGTCCGGCAATATGATGAAGGTCACGCCGGTCAAAGCGTTTGACGACACGCAGTACCAGATCGGCCCCATGACCCGCCGCGTGCGCGAGATGTATTGGGATTGGGCGGCCTCCGACCGTGGCTGACCCCGCCCCCCGCCGTTCAACAGGAGGATGCTATGCGTAAATTTATGGTTGTGCTGGATGACAGCCGCGAATGCCTGAACGCCATGCGATTTGCCGCGATGCGGGCGTCCAACTCTGGCGGCGGGGTGGTGGTGCTGTCGGTCATCCCGCCTGACGAATTCAATCACTGGATCGGTGTGGCCGAGGTCATGCGCGAGGAAGCCCGCGAAAGGATCGAGGTGCATTTCGAGGTCTTCGCCAAATGGATGCGCGACCGGCTGAACGTGGAGCCCGCGCTGGTCATTCGCGAAGGTGTGATCGTGGACGAGATCATCAACCAGCTGGCCGATGACCCCGAAGTCGGCGTGCTGGTGCTTGGCGCGGGCACCGACAAGAAATCTGGCCCCGGCCCCTTGGTGACCCAGCTTTCCCGCAACGCAGGCTCGCTGCTGGTGCCGATTACCATCGTTCCCGGTGACATGAGCAAAGAACGGCTCGAGATGATCACCTGAGGCGGCACCGCAGGCCGTCGCAAACTTAGAACCGTTCCAAACCTTGACTTGCGCGCGTTCAGGTCGCATATCTGCATCAACCCTTTCAGGAGCATGTGATGTTTATTCAGACCGAATCCACGCCCAACCCCGCAACGTTGAAATTCCTGCCCGGTCAGACCGTGCTAGAGATGGGCACCGCCGATTTCCCCGCCCCCGAAGCGGCCAGCGCCTCGCCTTTGGCCACGCGTCTGTTCGCTGTCGAAGGCGTGACCGGCGTGTTCTTCGGCACCGATTTCGTGACCATCACCAAGGCTGACGGGATCGAATGGGACCACCTGAAACCCGCCCTGCTTGGCGCGATTATGGAGCATTTTCAATCCGGCCAGCCGGTGATGGAAACCGGCCATGACCACGCGTCGGGCCATGCGGAGCATACCGGCGAAGACGGTGCGATCGTCGGCCAGATCAAGGAATTGCTGGACAGCCGCGTGCGCCCTGCCGTGGCACAGGACGGCGGCGACATCACCTTCCACGGGTTCGAGCGCGGCGTTGTCTATCTGCACATGCAAGGGGCCTGCGCGGGCTGCCCATCGTCCACATTGACGCTGAAAATGGGCATCGAGAACCTGCTGCGCCACTACATCCCCGAAGTGACCGAGGTACGCCCGGTTGCCTAAGACGCCTCTTCTCCTGGCGTTTGATACATCGGCCGCACATTGTGCGGCCGCTTTGCTGTCGGGCGACCAGATCATCGCCAGCGTCGAGGAACCGATGAACAAGGGGCAGGGCGAACGGCTGCTTGGCCTATGTGCCGAGGTGCTGGCCAGCGCAGATGTGGCCTATAGCGATCTGACTGCGATTGGCGTCGGCATCGGGCCGGGGAACTTCACCGGGATCCGCATCGCGGTCTCGGCTGCGCGTGGGCTGGCGCTTGGCCTTGGGGTGCCCGCGATAGGTGTTTCGCATCTTCAGGCGCTGGCCTTCGGGCATGATGGCGTTGTCATCAGCAGCATCGATGCGCGGCAAGACAAGCTGTTCGTGCAGGTGTTCGGCACGATGGACGACCGCGACCCTGTGATGTGTGGGCTGGATGATCTGCCTTCGGTACCCTCGCGCGCCGATCCCGTCTGTGTCGGTCATCAGGCCGATATGATCGCAGCACTTTGTAACGGCACCGCCTTGCCCCCTCGTATGCCCGTGGCAGAGGCAACGGCACGCATTGCCGCCACGAAGCTTGGCACCCGGACCCCGCGCCCTGCCCCGCTGTATCTGCGCCCCGCCGATGCCGCCCCGGCCCGCGACACACCGCCCGCGATCTTTTCATGACGCCGCAGGATATGGCGCGGATTCACGCCGCCGCTTTTGTGCACGACCGTGCGTGGACGGCGCAAGAGATCGCCGATCTGCTGGCCTCCCCTTTCGTGACGTATCTGGCGGAACCGCAGGGCTTTGCCCTGACCCGCCTCATCGCGGGAGAGGCAGAGCTGCTGACCCTCGCCGTTGATCCCGCAGCCCAACGTCAGGGTATTGGCCGCCGCTTGCTGCACCGCTGGATGGACGGGCTTGAAGCGCAGGCCGACACCGCCTTTCTGGAGGTCGCCGCCGACAATACCGCTGCCATCGCACTTTACACTTCCGCAGGGTTTCGCCAGACGGCCACACGTCGCGGGTATTATCAGCGTAAAGATGCGCCATCCGTTGATGCATTGATCCTTTCGCGTCAGTTTACGCACGGTTAATAGGCAATATCATCCCCAAGCGCTTGAGAATCCGGTTGACCCTACCCATGGGCTACGCAGTATCGTACATCTGATCGACGGAACCGGGCGCAAGCGCGGAACTGCGACCGGGCAAAGGCTTCGCGCTTGCGCCCCAACACAATAAACCGGGAGACACTCCATGACCCTTATGACCAAATTCCTCGGCGCTGCTGCGGCCACGGCTCTTAGTGCCGGTGCGGCTCTGGCCGAACCCGCCCTGATCTTCGACCTTGGCGGCAAATTCGACAAATCCTTCAACGAAGCCGCCTTTGCTGGCGCGCAACGCTGGGCCGAAGAGACCGGTGAAAGCTTCCGCGAGATCGAACTGCAGTCCGAAGCACAGCGTGAACAGGCGCTGCGCCGTTTCGCCGAAGCGGGCTCCAACCCTATCGTGATGACCGGCTTTGCCTTTGGTGATGCGCTTGGTCAGGTTGCAGGCGATTACCCTGATACCGATTTTGTCATCATCGACATGGTTGTCGACGCACCCAACGTCCGTTCCGTTGTCTTCAACGAACACGAAGGGTCCTATCTGGTCGGCATGATGGCGGCGATGGCCTCTGAATCCAACACTGTCGGTTTCATCGGCGGCATGGACATCCCCCTGATCCGTAAGTTCGCCTGCGGCTACGCCCAAGGCGTTCTGGCCGTGAACCCCGACGCGACCGTGATTTCGAACATGACAGGTTCGACCCCTGCCGCATGGAACGACCCCGTAAAAGGGTCCGAACTGACCAAAGCGCAGATCAGCCAGGGTGCTGATGTTGTCTATGCAGCCGCGGGCGGCACAGGCGTTGGCGTTCTGCAAACCGCAGCGGACGAAGACATCCTGTCGATCGGCGTGGACAGCAACCAGAACCACCTGCACCCGGGCAAAGTCCTGACCTCGATGATCAAACGCGTGGACAACGCTGTGTTTGACGCGATGTCCGATGGCCCCGGCATGGAAAAAGGCTTTAACGTCATGGGCGTTGGCAACGAAGGCGTGGGCGTCGCGATTGACGAACACAACAAGGCACTGGTTACCGCTGAAATGCAGGCCGCTGTGGATGAAGCAGCAGCCAAGATCGCAGACGGGTCGCTTGAGGTACATGACTACATGTCCGACGACAGCTGCCCGAGCCTGAGCTTCTAAGCGTGAGCACTGCAACACATACGGAGCGGCAGGAAACTGCCGCTCCGGCGATCGAGCTGAAAGGCATCTCCAAGGCCTTTGGTCCGGTACAGGCCAATAAAGACATCTCTATCCGCGTCATGCCCGGCACGATCCATGGGATCATCGGGGAAAACGGCGCGGGCAAATCGACGCTGATGTCGATCCTTTACGGATTCTACAAAGCTGACAAAGGCGACATCTTTATCGCCGGTAAAAAGACCGACATCCCTGACAGCCAGGCCGCGATTGCCGCAGGCATCGGGATGGTGTTCCAGCACTTCAAACTGGTTGAAAATTTCACGGTCCTGGAAAACATCATTCTGGGTGCCGAAGACGGGCGGCTGTTGAAACCGTCGCTGGCCAAGGCGCGCAAATCGCTGATGAAGCTGGCCGATGACTACGGCCTGAAGGTGGACCCCGACGCGCTAGTGCAAGACATCGGCGTCGGCATGCAGCAACGGGTGGAAATCCTCAAGGCGCTGTATCGTCAGGCCGATATCCTCATTCTGGATGAGCCCACCGGCGTACTGACCCCAGCCGAGGCGGACCAGCTGTTCCGCATCCTCGGGCGTCTGCGCTCCGAAGGGAAGACGATCATCCTGATCACCCACAAGCTGCGCGAGATCATGGAGACGACGGACACCGTATCGGTCATGCGCCGCGGCGAGATGACCGCCACCGTCAAGACCGCCGAAACCTCGCCCGCCGAACTGGCGGAGCTGATGGTCGGCCGCAAGGTATTGCTGCGTGTCGACAAGAAACCCGCGGCCCCCGGTCCGGTCATTCTGGATGTCGAAGGGCTGCGCGTCGTTGATGACAAGGGCGTCGAGCGTCTGCGCGGCATCGATCTGCAAGTCCGCGCGGGCGAAATCCTTGGCGTTGCGGGGGTGGCCGGCAATGGCCAGTCCGAACTGCTTGAGGTTCTGGGCGGATACCAGACCGGCAAGGGCAGCGTGCGCGTCAATGGCACGGCACTGGACCTGACCGGCAATAAATCCGACGGCCAATCCCGCCGCAACCACGGCATCGCCCATGTCCCCGAAGACCGCCAGCGCGAAGGTCTGATCATGGAGTATCAGGCGTGGGAAAACACCGCCTTCGGCTATCACAAAGACCCTGCCTACCGCAGCGGCATGTTGATGGATAACGCCGCGATCAAGGCCGACACCGTTGAAAAGATGGAACGTTTCGACGTGCGTCCGCCAAACCCCAAACTGGCGGCCAAAAACTTTTCCGGCGGGAACCAGCAAAAGATCGTTCTGGCGCGCGAGATCGAACGCAACCCCGACCTGCTGCTGATCGGCCAGCCGACCCGTGGCGTGGATATCGGCGCGATCGAATTCATCCACGAACAGATCGTCGCCCTGCGCGATCAGGGCAAGGCGATCCTGCTGGTCTCGGTCGAGCTGGAAGAGATTCTCGCACTCAGCGACCGGGTGGCTGTCATGTTCGACGGTCAGGTCATGGGCATCCGCGACGCCAGCCAGACCGATGAAAAGGAACTGGGCTTGCTGATGGCGGGCATCACCGATACCGATGCGCCCCATTCCATCGAAGAGATCGAAGACAATCTGGCCCATGCGGGCGGCGATCCGCATAAGGAAGTGTAACATGGACGTAATGCCAAAATGGGCCGAGGTCGTCCTCGTGCCTTTGATTTCGCTATTGCTGGCAGCGATCCTGTCGGCGCTGGTCATTCTGGGCATCGGGGAAGACCCCGTTGCGGCCGTCAAACTGATGGTGTCCGGCGCTTTGGGCAGCACCTATGGCTGGGGCTATACGCTGTATTACGCCACGAACTTCATGTTCACCGGCCTTTGCGTTGCCATCGCCTTTCACGCGCGGCTGTTCAATATCGGTGGTGAAGGCCAGGCGATGCTGGGCGGTTTGGGCGTAGCGCTGGCCTGTCTGTATATCCCGTGGCCCCATTGGTCGCTGGCCCTGATCGGTGCGGCTGCGATGGCTGCCGTGTTCGGCGCCGCCTGGGCCGCGATCCCCGCGTTCCTGCAAGCCAAACGGGGCAGCCATATCGTGATCACCACGATCATGTTC
>NZ_DGMH01000007.1:8522-58627 GCF_002388305.1 Sulfitobacter sp. UBA4523 | reverse complement strand
TCGTGATCACCACGATCATGTTCAACTTTATCGCGGCGGCGGTGCTGAACTATATTCTGGTTAATATGCTGCGTCCCCAAGGCAGCATGGATCCCGCAACGGCGCGTTTTCCTGACGCGACCAAACTGCCGACGCTACATGATATCCTTGCCCCGCTGGGGATCGAGTTTTCCAAGGCCGCGCCCGCCAATATCTCTCTTCTGGTGGCGGTTGCGGCCTGTATCTTCCTGTGGGTGCTGATCTGGCGCACGCGGCTGGGGTATGAGATCCGCGCCTATGGCCATTCGGAATCGGCCGCGAAATACGCCGGTATCTCTCCGGTCAAGATCACAATGATCGCGATGATCATCTCGGGTGGTTTGGCGGGCATGATGGCGATCAACAACGTCATGGGCGAAGCCGAACGGCTGGTGCTGAACGCGACCGAAGGCGCGGGCTTTATCGGGATCGCTGTGGCGCTGATGGGGCGTAGCCATCCTCTGGGTGTCTTCCTTGCCGCGATCCTGTTCGGGTTCCTCTATCAGGGTGGTGCTGAACTGGCGCTCTGGACCTCGATCCCGCGCGAGCTGATCGTCGTCATTCAGGCGCTGGTGATCCTCTTTACCGGAGCGCTGGACAACATGGTGCGTATGCCGCTCGAGAAAATCTTTCTGGCGCTGCGCGCCGCACGGGCCCCCAAGCCCGAACGCAAACCGGTGGAGCCTGCTGAATAATGGATTATATCACGCTCATCCAACTGTTCGACAGCACCGTGCGCCTTGCCACACCGCTGCTGCTGGCCTGCCTTGCCGGTCTGTTTTCCGAACGCGCCGGTATTTTCGACATCGGCCTTGATGGCAAGATGCTGGCGGCGGCGTTCTTTTCGGCGGCCGTGGCGTCGCTGACGGGGAACGTCTGGCTGGGGCTGCTGGCCGGCATCGCCGCGTCGATGGCGCTGAGCCTGCTACACGGGCTTGCCTCCATCACCTTCCGCGGCAACCAGCTGATTTCCGGCGTCGCGATCAACTTTCTTGCCGCCGGTCTGACGGTGCTGATCGCGCAGGACTGGTTCCAGCAAGGCGGGCGAACGCCGTCGCTGATCGGCGGGGCGCGGTTCAATCCGATCACCCTGCCCTTTGCCGATGACATCGCCCAGACCCCGATCATCGGCCCGCTCTATGCCGAGCTGATCTCGGGTCATTCGATCCTTGTCTACCTCGCCTTCCTCGCGGTCCCTGCGACATGGTGGCTGCTGTATCGAACACGCTTTGGCCTGCGTCTGCGCGCTGTGGGCGAAAACCCCGCGGCGGTGGATACCGCTGGGGTTTCCGTCATCGGGCTGCGCTATGCTGCGGTGCTGATCTGTGGCGTGCTTTGCGGTATTGCCGGTGCCTACCTCAGCACGGCGCTGCAGGCTGGCTTCATCAAGGATATGTCCGCAGGCCGTGGCTATATCGCGCTGGCGGCGCTGATCTTTGCCAAGTGGCGCCCGTGGTACGCGCTGTGGGCCACGCTGCTGTTCGGCCTGTTCGGCGCGCTGGAAACCCGCCCCGACGTGATCGAGGCATTGGTGAACTTCAAGGTTCAGGGCCAGTTGCTGGCCGCCCTGCCCTATGTGATGACCGTGATCATCCTCGCGGGCTTTGTCGGCAAGGCGATCCCGCCCCGTGCCGGCGGCGAGCCCTACGTCAAAGAGCGTTAACGCTCCCCGCGCCGTCGCAAATTGCGGCGGCGCAGCATCCACGATTGATTTCAACCTTTGGATCGGTCTAACTGCTTCTATGCAAATTTACCTGCCCATTGCCGAGCTGTCGGTCAACGCGTTCCTCCTTTTGGGGTTGGGCGGTATCGTGGGCGTTCTATCCGGCATGTTCGGCGTCGGGGGCGGATTTCTGATCACGCCCCTGCTTTTCTTTATCGGCATCCCCCCTGCGGTCGCTGTGGCGACCGGCGCGAACCAGATCGTTGCCTCCTCCTTCTCGGCGCTGCTGGTGCATCTGAAACGCAAGACGGTGGATCTGCGCATGGGCAGCGTGCTGCTGGCGGGCGGGCTGGTCGGGGCCGCGGCGGGCGTCACCATCTTCAACTACCTCAAATCGCTGGGTCAGGTCGATCTGCTGGTCAACCTGTGCTATGTCGTTTTCCTTGGCATCATCGGTGGGCTGATGCTGATTGAATCGCTGAATGCGATGTACAAGACCCGCAGCGGCAAACGCCCCCCGCGCAAGAAACACACGTGGATACAGAAGCTGCCGTTCAAGATGCGCTTTCGGGTCACGGGGCTTTATATCTCGGTCATTCCACCGCTACTGGTCGGGGCCTTTGTCGGGCTTTTGGCCGCAATCATGGGCGTTGGCGGCGGCTTTATCATGGTACCGGCGATGATCTATCTGCTGGGGATGCCGACCAAGGTGGTTGTGGGGACCTCGCTGTTCCAGATCATCTTTGTCGCCGCGTTTACGACGATGCTACACGCCACCACCAACTATACCGTCGACATCGTACTGGCCGTGCTGCTGCTGATCGGCGGGGTGATCGGCGCGCAGTTCGGGACCAGCCTTGGCACCAAGCTCAAGGCGGAACAACTGCGGATCCTGCTTGCGCTTCTGGTGCTGGTCGTCTGCGGCAAGCTGGCGCTGGAACTGTTGCTGCAACCGGCAGAGCTTTATTCCGTCGGGTTCACATCATGAACCGTCTGCGTGCCCTTTTGGTAGCAGCGCTGGCCTGCCTGTCTTTCTCCGCCATCGCGGACGAGGCGATTGTGCTGGGCCTGAACCAAAGCGAAGTCTCTATCTCCACCAATTTCAACGGGTCCGAGATCATCATCTTCGGGGCCGTCAAACGCGAGACCCCGATCCCCGAAGGCCCCGAGCTTGAGGTCGTGGTAACCGTGTCCGGCCCGTCGGCCCCGGTCACGGTGCGGCGCAAGGAAAAGACCTTTGGCATCTGGGTGAACACCGCCGCCGTAGAGGTCGACCGTGCCCCCAGCTTCTATGCCGTCGCCACCAGTGGCCCCTTGCAGGACGTGCTGAACCGCACCGAGGACCTGCGCTATAAAATCTCTGTCCCGCGGGCGATCCGGTCGGTCGGTGCGCCGATGAATATCGAGGATTCCGCCGCCTTCTCGGACGCGTTGGTGCGCATCCGCAGCAAGGCGAACCAGTATCAACTGGACGAGGAAGGCGTGACCGTGGACGAACAGACCCTGTTCCGCGCGACGGTGCAACTGCCCGCCTCCTTGATCGAGGGCGATTACAACACCCGCATTTTCCTGACCCGCGGCGGGTCCGTCGTGGCGCAATACGGGACGTTGATCGACGTGCGCAAGGTCGGGCTGGAACGCTGGCTGTTCAACCTGTCGCGGGAAAATGCGCTGGTCTACGGGCTGCTGTCGCTGGCGATTGCCATCGCGGCGGGCTGGGGGGCCTCTGGCCTTTTTGCGGCGCTGCGGCGCTAGGCCGCAGGATCGTCCGTCTGTGTCTCAAGGCTCAGCGGGGCGGCAGGGGCCGCGCGCAGATCATCCACCCGCAGCATTCCGGACGGTTTCGACAGGCGGTTACGCACGACCCAGATCAACCGCTCTTGCGCGCGGGTGATCGCCACATAGGCGAGCCGCTTCCACAGCGGTTGCCCCGCCTCTGACCGGCCCATCCGCGCCGCTGCATAAAGGTCGGGCGCAAAGACCTGCACCGTGTCCCACTGGCTACCCTGCGCCTTATGGATCGTCACCGCCGCCCCATGCAAGAACGTCGCCCCCATGCGCGCGGCAAAGGGGATAAAGGGTTCTTCCTCGTCCGGTTTTTCGATCTTCACGATCGACGCAGCAGAGATTTGCGGGTCTTCCGCGCCCATCACATGCAGGCGGCTAAAGCCCGGTTTGCGCCCTGCCCCCAGATAGACGACCTGCGCACCCTTGATCAGGCCCCGCGCTTCAAGGTCGAGCCGTTTCTTGCGGTGTTTCAACGGCAGCTCGATCCCGTCGCAGATCAGCGGCTCCCCCTCCAGCAGCGCGTCTTCGGGCGCGCCATAGACCGACCGGAAAGCGTTGATCAGCCGGATGCGCGTGGCATTGCGCCAGACCAGCACGGGCGACCGCGCCATCAAATCCACTTCTACCCGCTGGCCCCAGACGACACGGTCGTCTTTCTTTGAGGCGTCTTCGACCATACGCTCGAACTGTTCAAAGCTCAGGTCAGGGTCGGCAAGCGCATGGGCCAGATCAAGGATCGGGTTGTCGGCCTGCTGCCGGTGAATTCGGCTAAGGTTCAGCACCCGTTCCTTGGGCAGCTTTTCAAACACCATCGTGCCCGACTGCCCCACCGGAGCCAACTGCGCCGGATCGCCAAACAGCAGCAACGTCGGGAAGATCTCTTTCAGATCCTCGAACTGTTTGTCGTCCAGCATCGAACTTTCATCGACAAACCCGATATCCAGCGGTTCTTCGCGACGCTTCCATCCGGTGATGAAATCGCTGCCGCGCAGACCCGCAGCGGCCAAGGCACCGGGAATGGATTTATTGTTCTCGTAGAACGCGAAGGCGCGGTCCAGCGAGACTTCGTTCATCCCCTCGATCACCGGGCGTTCACCGCTGCCCGCCAGCCATTCTGCGATGCGTTCGTATTCGGGGTCATAGACAGGCGTATAGAGGATGCGGTGGATCGTCGTCGCGGGCACACCGCGCAGCCGCAGGACTGATGCCGCCTTGTTGGTGGGTGCCAGAATGGCCAGGGTGCGCTTGTCTTTCTTCTTGCGTTCGTAATCACCCGAAACGATGTCGACGCCGGCATTTTCCAGCGCCTTGTACAGTTCTGCCAGCAGCAGTGTTTTGCCCGACCCCGCCTTGCCGGTCACCGCCAGCACTTGGTCCGCCCCGCCCGCAGGGGGCATCAGCAGATTGTCAGCCAGATCGATGCCCGCATGGCGCAACATCTCGGTCACGCTGTCAAAGGCAGCCGCCTGATCGGCGGAATAGGTAAGGGCAGGTACTGTCATGGCGCGACCCTAATTCAGCGCGGCACCGGGGGCCAGATGGCATCGCCGCTATTCGCGCAATCAGCCCGTGCCAAACCGCCGCGTGATGCCGCATACGACAACACCCGCGCACCGATTGGTGCGCGGGTGTCTGGTCAGCCGGTCGTCAGCGCCCCCTGAACGGGGGCCACCGACTTATTTTTTCGCGTCCAGCGCGTCTTCGAGCGTGCGCAGGCCGGTCTTGGGCGATTGCACCAGTACCGACATGTTGCCCGGCTTATGCTCGTTCGCCATCATCTTCATGTGCGCGTCGGGCAGATCGGCCCAGGTGAACACTTCGGACATACACGGATCAAGACGGCGCTCTACCATCAGTTTGTTGGCGGCCGACGCCTGCTTGAGGTGAGCAAAGTGGCTGCCCTGCAAACGCTTCTGGTGCATCCACATATAGCGCACGTCGAACGTCAGGTTGAAACCCGAAGTCCCCGCGCAGATCACGACCATGCCGCCCTTTTTGCAGACGAAGGTGGAAACGGGGAACGTCGCCTCGCCGGGGTGCTCAAACACCATGTCGACGTTCACGCCCTTGCCTGTAATCTCCCAGATCGCGGCACCGAACTTGCGCGCCTCTTTGAACCAAGCCGCATATTCGGGCGTGTTCACGGTGGGCATCTGGCCCCAGCAGTTGAAGTCCTTGCGGTTCAGAACGCCCTTGGCGCCCAGATCCATGACAAAGTCACGCTTGGATTCGTCCGAGATCACGCCAATCGCATTCGCGCCAGCAGTGTTGATCAGCTGGATCGCATAGGACCCCAGACCGCCCGAGGCACCCCAGACCAGCACGTTCTGGCCCGGTTTCAGGTCATGAGGCTCGTGGCCGAACAGCATCCGGTAGGCGGTGGCCAGCGTCAGCGTGTAGCAAGCGGCCTCTTCCCATGTCAGGTGCTTGGGGCGTGGCATCAGCTGCTGCGCCTGCACATTGGTGAACTGGGCGAAGGATCCGTCGGGGGTCTCGTAGCCCCAGATACGCTGGCTGGGAGAATACATCGGATCGCCGCCGTTGCACTCTTCGTCGTCGCCGTCATCCTGGTTGCAGTGGATCACGACTTCGTCGCCGACCTTCCAGCGTTTGACCTTGTCGCCAACCGCCCAGACGATGCCCGACGCGTCAGAGCCCGCAATGTGGAAGGGCTGCTTGTGGCCGTCGAAGGGGCTGATGGGTTTGCCCAAGGCAGCCCAGACACCGTTATAGTTCACACCCGCCGCCATCACGAGGACAAGCACCTCGTGACTGTCGAGCGTCGGCACGTCCACGACCTCTTCGAGCATCGCGGTATTGGGGTTCCCGTGGCGTTCCTTGCGGATGGTCCATGCGTACATCTGCTTTGGAACGTAGCCCATCGGCGGGATTTCCCCGATCTCGTAAAGGTCTTTTTCCGGTGCGTCGTATTGCGCGATATTCGTGTCCAAGGCCATGTCGGTCTCCACAGTCAGAATAGGTTTGTGCCGCAGTGCAGAATCGCGGCGTCTACTGGTGGAATATGACCCTTCGCGCAACAATGCAACACCATTTGACCTGTAATTGTAATTTTATGACTTTGCATCCGCAGCAATTTCGGCAGTAGTTTCGCTTGTGTGACCTATCTGTCGAAGAAATGGGCGATAGAGTTCGCATAGAAGCGCAAGGCAGGGCGTTGCCCGTCGGCAGGAGCATAGCCACGATCCGACGCCGCGATCATCCCGCGCTGCACCAGATGATCGCGTGCTCTGGCGACATTGGCGGCGAAGTCCTGCGCCACAACCGTAGCCTCGTCAGAGGCCCGCGCGGCCATGCCTTGCATTTCCTGTTCCAGCGCGACGCCATCCAGCGGCTTTTCCGCCAGCAGCAGCACCCGCGCCAGCAAGGGCACGAACAACAGCGGCATCTCGTGTTCGATCCGCCCCATCAGATCCTGCGCCAGCCCGTCCACATTCGGCGCGTCGCCATAGTCGCGCAAATGTACCGGCGTGCCGAACACGACCACCGCCTCGCCGAAGCGCAGGAATTTGCCGCGCATACGCAGCCAGATCTTGCGAACAATGAATTTCAAAATGACCGAGATTTGGGCATCGAACCGACGGGTGCCTGCCTCGTCCGCAGCAATCAACACGCGGTCTTCCAGCACACGGTCATAGTTGATTGCCACCGGCACAAAGACGACATCGCGGTCTTTCAATTCTGCCTCAAGCACATAGCCAAGCAGCCCCATCTTGGGCGGCATCAACTTGCCGTTCAGGCTCAGCCCGCCCTCGGGGAAGATCGCCTGGGTCACCCCGCCTTCGGTCGCCATCTGCACATAGCGGGCCAAGACCTTGCGATACAGCGCGCCGCGCGATTTGCGCCGGATGAAATACGCCCCCATCGACCGGATCAACCGGCTGAGCGGCCAGACACGCGCCCATTCCCCCACGGCATAGCTGAGCGCCGACGCCTCCCCCGCGAGGTAGGTCACCAGCACGTAGTCCATGTTGCTGCGGTGGTTCATCACAAAGATGATCGTGGCGTCTGACGGGATACCTTCGATCACCGCGTCGTTGCGCGATCCGGTGCGCACATCATACAGCGCATTCGCCAGAAACCGCGCCAGCCGGATGCCAAAGCTGAAATAAGCAAAGGCGCTAAAACTCGGGACGATCTCGCGGGCATAGCGGCGCGCCTGTTCGGAGGCGACGTTCTCGGGGATACCTTCGGCGCGCGCGTGATCCACAATCGCCTGACTGATCTGCGGGTCATAGATCAGCCGCTGGATCATATCGTGCCGCCGCGCCAGCTTGAACGGTTCAATCGGGCGGGTCAGCCGCGTGTTCAGCTGTGCGACAGCTTTCTCCAGCCGTCTGCGAAAGAACCACCGGACCGAGGGCAACAGGAAATGGCTGAGCGCGGTCACAGCCGCGAACAGCAGGATCACCGCGAAAAGCCAGACGGGAAGTTCAATCGTTTGCGTCATCGCCCAACCCTTGCAGGACCCGCGCTGTCTGGGCAACATAAAACAGTCAACCACACATAGGGCACCCCTCGACAAGGCACACGCGACCGTAACGCAGCGGCTTTCGCCCATGCCGCAATGCAGCGAATTGACAGCGCCTGATTATTTCACGTATCAATCGACCAGCGCAAGAATATTACCCATTCGATTCACGAAAGGCCGCCCCATGTCGCAACCGCAAAAAGACCGCCCCTGGCTGATCCGCACCTACGCCGGACACTCCACCGCCGAGGCATCCAATGCGCTGTATCGCGCGAACCTTTTGAAAGGGCAGACCGGCCTGTCGGTGGCCTTCGACCTGCCCACCCAGACCGGATATGACAGCGATCACATCCTGTCGCGCGGCGAAGTCGGGAAAGTGGGCGTGCCCGTGGCGCATCTGGGTGATATGCGCAGCCTGTTCAAGGATATCCCGCTTGAGCAGATGAACACCTCGATGACGATCAACGCCACCGCGCCGTGGCTGCTGGCGCTGTATATTGCTGTGGCCGAGGAACAGGGCGCGGATGTGTCCAAGCTGCAAGGCACCGTGCAGAACGACCTGATCAAGGAATACCTGTCGCGTGGCACCTATATCTGCCCGCCTGCCCCGTCTCTCAAGATGATCGCGGATGTGGCCGAGTATTGCTATACCAACGTGCCCAAGTGGAACCCGATGAACGTCTGTTCCTACCACCTGCAAGAGGCCGGTGCTACGCCCGAGCAAGAGCTGGCCTTTGCCCTTGCCACCGCCACCGCCGTACTGGACGCCCTGCGCCCCCGCGTCCCCGAAGAGGACTTCCCCATGCTGGTGGGGCGGATCTCTTTCTTTGTGAACGCGGGCATCCGCTTTGTCACCGAGATGTGCAAGATGCGTGCCTTTGGCGACCTTTGGGACGAAATCTGCCGCGACCGCTATGGCGTTGAAGACCCGAAATACCGCCGCTTCCGCTATGGGGTGCAGGTGAACTCCCTCGGGCTGACCGAACAGCAACCCGAAAATAACGTCTACCGCATCCTGATCGAGATGCTTGCGGTGACCCTGTCAAAGAACGCCCGCGCCCGCGCCGTGCAGCTGCCCGCGTGGAACGAAGCGCTTGGCTTGCCACGCCCGTGGGACCAGCAATGGTCGATGCGGATGCAGCAGATCATGGCCTACGAGACCGACCTGCTGGAGTTTGACGACCTGTTCGATGGCAACCCCGCCGTGGACCGCAAGGTCGAAGCGCTGAAAGAGGGCGCACGGGCTGAACTGGCGAACCTTGATGATATGGGCGGCGCGATTTCGGCGATCGACTATATGAAGTCCCGTCTGGTCGAAAGCAACGCGGACCGTCTGGGCCGGATCGAGGCCGGCGAGACCATCGTCGTGGGCGTGAACAAATGGCAACAGGGCGAACCCTCGCCCCTGATGACGGGTGATGGCGGCATCATGGTCGTGGACCCCGCAGTCGAGGCCGACCAGATCAACCGTCTGAACGCATGGCGCGACAGCCGCGACCAGGCCGCCGTGGACAAGGCGCTGGCCGATCTGCGCGCCGCCGCTGCCGAAGGCCGCAATGTGATGGAACCTTCTATCGCCGCCGCCAAGGCGGGGGTTACCACCGGCGAATGGGCCGAACAGATGCGCAGCGTGCACGGCGAATACCGTGGGCCAACAGGCGTTGCTTCGGGCCGGTCAAACAAGACCGAGGGGCTGGACGACCTGCGCGACGCCGTGGATGCCGTCAGTACCCGTCTGGGCCGCCGGCTGAGCTTCCTTGTCGGGAAACCGGGTCTGGACGGCCATTCGAACGGGGCCGAACAGATCGCCGTGCGCGCCCGCGATTGCGGCATGGAAATTGCCTATGAGGGTATTCGCCTGACGCCGTCGGAAATTGTTTCCGCCGCCGCCGAAGGAGAACATCACGTTGTCGGGCTTTCGATTCTTTCGGGATCGCATATTCCATTGGTCGAGGATTTAATGAAACAAATGCGCGCCGCCGGATTGGATCACATTCCCGTAATCGTGGGTGGTATTATTCCAGAAGAAGACGCCAAAAGATTGCGCGCTATGGGAGTCGCTCGTGTTTACACGCCAAAAGACTTTGAATTGAATACAATTATGGCAGACATCGTCACACTCGCCGATCCCGAAACTGTGGCCGCCGAATAAAAAGCGGCCAATTCAAAAACTCTTTGTTTGTTCATTCTTTTGGCGTAAAGCATTAATTGGCTTTTCGACAAAGGAATGAGCGAGAATGAGTATTGATCTAAGCACAATGTCCCACAAACAGCTGGAACAGCATTTGGAAGACGTGAAGATGGCGATTAAGAACGCATATGAACGCGACCGCGTAGAAGCCCGCAAAGCCGCTGAAAAAGCAGCCGCCGAATACGGGTTCTCGCTGGATGAAGTATCCGGCGGTGCGAAAAAGGGCAAAGCCGCGAAAGCTGCCGCGAAATACGCCAACCCCGAAGACCCCAGCCAGACATGGACCGGCAAGGGCCGCCAGCCCAACTGGTTCCGCGACCTGATCGCCAGCGGCACAGATCCCGAAACGTTGGAACTGTAAATCAGCCTGACATGCGCACAGCGTGCGATTATTGCGTCCCCTCGGCGCATCCCCTTGGCTTTGGAAATATAAAGAGCATCCCATGACAATTCATATTGGCGCAAAACCCGGCGATATTGCCGAAACAGTCCTTATGCCCGGCGACCCGTATCGCGCGAAATGGGCTGCGAAAACATTCCTTAAAGATGCAAAACTTGTAAATGAAGTACGTGGCATGCTGGGTTTCACCGGCACATGGAATGGTAACCGCGTCACTATTCAAGGCTCTGGCATGGGAATGCCCTCGCTGTCGATTTATGCCAATGAATTGATTTCCGAATACAACGCGCAAACCCTTATTCGGATTGGATCTTGTGGCGGGATGCAGCCGCAGGTTGGTATTCGCGATGTCATTATTGCCATGACCGCCACGACAATTACCTCGCCTTCTTCCGGTATCTTCCGCGAGATGAATTACGCCCCCTGCGCCGATTGGTCCCTGCTGCGTGCTGCCGTGGACGCGGCAGAGGCGAAAGGCACGAAAACCCATGTCGGCGGGATCTATTCCTCGGATGTCTTTTATGCCGAACGCCCCGATCTGGACGAGCAGATGACCCGCCACGGTATTCTGGGTGTCGAGATGGAAGCGGCAGAGCTTTATACCCTCGCCGCGCGCCACAAACGCCGTGCGCTGGCTGTGCTGACGGTCAGCGACCACCTGCAAACCGGCGAGGCGCTGCCCGCGGAAGAGCGCGAGAAATCCTTTGGCGATATGGTCGAAATCGCGCTACAGGCGGCTTTCCCCAACAGCTGATGCGCGATGATCCCCCGGCGGACGCTCTGCGGGGGATTTATATCCATTTGGAAGCATGGCCGGGCGCTACCCCGATCCCTTAGCCCCCGTGGCTGCGGTCGTAGCCGTTGGGGGACGGGCTTTGCCACCCCTCAAGCGCGCCTTTGGCGGGGGCGAACACCTCTACCAGCAGCGGATAGCAGGCGGCAACGTCCGAGGAGTGTTTGGCGGAGCAATCCCCCCCCGGACAGGCGCTGAGCGCGCCAAGCAGGTCGATCTCGGCGAAAAACTCAAGGTAGTCGCCGGGGCGCACGGGGCTGGCCTTCATGAAATACTGACCGGTGTCACGGGTAAAGCCGGTGCACATAAAGACGTTCAGCACGTCATGCACGAAAGGCTCTGCCTCGGCGCGAGTGATGCCCTGATGATCCGCCAAGGCCCGGATCAGGTTGGAGTGGCAGCAATGGTGGTATTGCCCGCCCGACAACAGCTGGTTGGTATAGGGATCGCAGCGCGTGCCGATCACATCATGCACCGAGCCGCCGAAGGCATCCATGCCGTACCAGTCGAGCGTATCATGGGTCAGCGTCGCCATAGGGCGCAGCGTGGGAAAGCTGCTCCACATGCGCTGTCCGGTGGTGATATGCGTGCCATGCAGCGCGCGGGTTTTGCCGGAGTAGAACCGCTCGGACAGATCATTTTGCGACCAGAGGTTCAGATCACCGACCTGTGGCCCCTCGACAGAGGTAATCCGAAAGAAATGCCCCGCAGGCACGGTAAAGCAGCTTGCGTCACGAGGGGCGACGGTGACCTCGTCCACTTTGGTCAGCGTTTCGCGCGCGCGCCCGTAAAGTGCCATGTCAGGCACGGGCAGCGTCTCGACGGGATAGCAGATCACGGGCGCAACAGCGCGGCGGGCGTCGGCATCATGGGGCGGTGTCATAGCGGAAACTCCTGACTGTCGGGTCCGATCCTGAGGCCACCGCACGCGGCGTCAGAGAGGCCGGCCGCCGACATTGGCCTTGCAGTCGCGGGGGGCCGATTGGGTGGCGGTATAGGCCTCTGCTCCGCAGGCGACACAGTGGTAGAACTGCAGGCTGCCTTTGTCGCGGGTACTGTCCTTGCGCCAGCGGCATCCACGCACCGCCTTATCACGGTAGGCAAAATAGGCGACGATCGCAAAAGCGATGGCAAAGGCAATCAGGATCATAGGGGGCACATGTCACGCCCCCCGCGCCATAGGGCAGCGGGAGGCGCAGGTTGCGATGGGATCAAACAGTGCGTTCGACCATCATCTTCTTGATATTGGCGATGGCTGCGGCAGGGTTCAGGCCCTTGGGGCAGGTCTTGGCGCAGTTCATGATGGTGTGGCAGCGGTAAAGTTTGAACGGGTCTTCCAGATCGTCCAGACGTTCACCTGTGGCTTCATCGCGGCTGTCGATGATCCAGCGGTAGGCGTGCAGCAATGCGGCTGGCCCGAGGTAGCGGTCGCCGTTCCACCAGTAGCTGGGGCAGGATGTCGAGCAGCAGGCGCACATGATGCACTCATAAAGCCCGTCAAGCTTGGCACGGTCGTCGATCGACTGTTTCCATTCTTTCGCGGGCTCTGCCGTCTTGGTTTCAAGCCACGGCTGGATGGAGGCGTGCTGCGCGTAGAAATGCGTGAGGTCGGGGATCAGATCCTTGACCACGGGCATGTGTGGCAACGGATAGATCTTCACCGCGCCTTTCACTTCGTCCACGCCATAGGTACAGGCCAGCGTGTTGATCCCGTCGATGTTCATCGCGCAGGATCCGCAGATGCCTTCGCGGCAGGACCGGCGGAAGGTCAGGGTCGGGTCGATCTCGTTCTTGATCTTGATCAGCGCGTCCAGGATCATCGGGCCGCAGGTGTCCATATCGACGAAATACGTGTCGATGGCCGGGTTCTTGCCGTCGTCCGGATTCCAGCGATAGACCTGAAACTGCCGCAGGTTCTTGGCACCTTCGGGTTTGGGCCATGTTTTACCGGTCGTCATCCGGGAGTTCTTGGGGAGCGTGAGTTGAACCATATCGCTTCTCCTGGTCTGTCGGGCAGTTGCCCAGTTCGTTACAATTCTGGCGCTTACGTCTTTCGGATGTAAAGCGCATTTCCCTCGGCGCGCAGGGTTCGGCGGTACCCGGCGGCCAGTATCTCTGCACAAAGATCGCCGTCCCACTGATCCGCATGGCGGACCTCTATCAAGATCGCATCCGGCAGCCAGCCGCCGGTTTTGCCCTGCGCGAGGATGGGGTTCAGCACGACCTCCTCGGCCCCTTCGACATCGATCTTGAGGATCGTGCCGTCATGGTGCCGTGCGGCGTGTGTAAAGGCGGACAGGGGCCGTGTGGGCACCAGCACGCCGCCGTTTTGTTGCTTGCCCTCGATCGGGAGCAGCGATGCCTGACCGTAATTGTGCCCGCGGAAGTTCAGCATCGCCTCGCCCTCGCGGTCGGACAGCGCGCAGCCTTCGATACGCACGCGGTCGGTCAGATTGTTCAGCGCGATGTTCATGCCAAGCCGGCCAATCATCAGCGGGTTGGGTTCGAACGCCACAACGCGCGACCCTTCGCTCGCGGCCATCGCCAGCGGGATCGAATAGGCCCCGCAGTTGGCACCGATGTCAAAAACCAGCATGTTGCGGTCTTCCACCAGTTCGACCAAAGCCACCAGCGATTTGATCTCGGGCGGGTATTCGTTCAGCCAAAGGCAGGTTTCGGTATAGTTATCGCGCGGGTCCACCACCATGCGGATGTCAGCGAACTCCACCTCTGTGGGGCCAAGCTGCGACTTGATGCGGGTGCGTTCGCTGGTGTCGCCGTCACGGAATTGCGCGCGCAGATCGGCCATATGGCCTGCATCCTTGCCCTGCGTATCCGGCGTGACGTTCGGGTGACCCATTAGCCCAGCAACCCCGGGACGCTGCCAGCAGAACGCGACAGGCATTGCACGGTTTCGGGGCGCGACAGGACCGCGCGCACGGTGGCGACGGTGGTGTCATCCACGCCGATCACGGCGGATTTGGCGAAAACGCGCACCTGAGCCGCATCGGCATTGTCGACGATACAATCGGTGAAGGGCGTGATCAGCTGCTTGGGCACCTGCGGAAAGCGCGTGGCAAGGGTTTCGGTGATGACCCCCTTGGTGCCTTCGCGGGCGATGCTGTCGACCTGCTGCGTTGCTTGCGCGCAAGCGGACGCGGCCAAAATCATGGTCATAGCGATAAACTGTTTCATGTCGCCTGCCCTCCGCCTGCAGGACGAGGGCATGGCCCCCGGTTTGGTCCCCTGCCCCCAAAAGCGAAGGCAGGGTTTCAGATCAATAGACCCGTGCTTTGGGTGCGATCTTTTTCATGTCGATCCCGCCTTCGGATTCCTCGGTCAGCGGGTCAAGGTGCACACCACGGTAGCTGAGCGTTGCCGCGTTCCCGTCGAAATACGCGAGGCTGTGCTTGCGCCAGTTCTCGTCATCGCGATCAGGGTAATCTTCGTGGGCATGCGCCCCGCGGCTTTCCTTGCGGGCAGCAGCGGCGGTGATGGTGGCCACGGCGTTCGGCATCAGGTTGGTCAGCTCAAGCGTTTCCATCAGGTCAGAGTTCCAGACCAGCGATGTGTCAGTCACGTGCAGGTCAGCGATCTTGCCGGCGACCTCGTCCATCTTGACCTTGCCTTCGTTCAGCGTCTTGTCGGTGCGGAAAACCGCAGCATCGGCCTGCATGGTTTTCTGCATCTCAAGGCGCAGCTCGGCGGTCGGGATCTGGCCCTTGGCATAGCGCAGGCTGTCGAAGCGTTCAAAGGCGGCATCGACCGATTTCTGGTTCGGCGTCGGCACGGGTGCCTCTGCGTCGACCACCTCTTTCGCGCGGATCGCGGCGGCACGGCCAAAGACCACAAGATCGATCAGAGAGTTCGAGCCCAAGCGGTTCGCCCCGTGTACCGAGGCACAGCCCGCTTCGCCCACGGCCATCAGGCCCGGTGCCACGCGGTCCGGCGCGTCTTCGGTCGGTGCCAGTACTTCGCCCCAATAGTTAGTGGGGATACCGCCCATGTTGTAGTGTACGGTCGGCAGAACCGGGATCGGCTCCTTGGTCAGGTCTACACCGGCAAAGATGCGCGCGGATTCAGAGATACCGGGCAGACGCAGGTCCAACGTTTCCTTGGGCAGGTGGTTCAGGTGCAGGTGGATGTGGTCCTTGTTCTCGCCCACACCGCGGCCTTCACGGATTTCCATCGTCATACAGCGCGAAACAACGTCACGGCTGGCAAGGTCTTTGTAGGTCGGGGCATACCGCTCCATAAAGCGTTCGCCTTCGGAGTTGGTCAGATACCCGCCTTCGCCACGCGCGCCTTCGGTGATCAGACAGCCGGCGCCATAGATGCCGGTGGGGTGGAATTGCACGAATTCCATATCCTGCAAAGGCAGGCCCGCACGCGCCGCCATACCGCCGCCGTCTCCGGTGCAGGTATGCGCCGATGTCGCCGAGAAATAGGCACGGCCATAGCCACCTGTCGCCAGAACAACCATCTTGGCGCTGAACAGATGCATGGTGCCGTCGTCCAGCTTCCAGCACAGCACACCCTGACACACACCATCATCCGACATGATCAGATCAATGGCGAAATACTCGATGTAGAATTCAGCGTTATGCTTCAGCGACTGACCATAAAGCGTATGCAGGATCGCGTGGCCGGTCCGGTCGGCGGCGGCACAGGTCCGCTGCACGGGGGGGCCTTCGCCGAATTCGGTGGTGTGGCCGCCGAAGGGACGCTGGTAGATTTTACCCGCTTCGGTCCGCGAGAAAGGCACACCGTAGTGTTCAAGCTCGTACACCGCCTTGGGGGCTTCGCGAGCGAGGTATTCCATCGCGTCTGTGTCACCCAGCCAGTCAGAGCCCTTGACCGTGTCATACATATGCCACTGCCAGTTATCGGGGCCCATGTTGGACAGCGACGCCGCGATACCGCCCTGCGCCGCAACCGTGTGCGAACGGGTCGGGAAAACTTTGGTCACGCAGGCTGTTTTCAGCCCTTGCTCTGCCATGCCAAGTGTCGCACGCAGGCCAGCGCCGCCAGCCCCCACGACAACGACATCATATTCATGCGTTTCATATTCATATGCAGCCATGTCTCGGTCTCCGGTATAGCGTAGGCGTGTGTTAAAGCGCGATGCGGGCGATGGCGAAAACGCCAACCGCGGCCGCACCATAGCTGAGGCAGGTCATCAGGATGATCGCAACTTTCTGCGACAGCCCGTGGACGTAATCCTCGATCAGCACTTGGACACCGTCGTTAAAATGTTTGAAGCCAACGATCAGCGTCAGGGCGGCGACGATCGCGGGGAAAGGCCTGCTGTAGTAGGCGATGATCTCTTCGTAGGTGCCCCCAAGGGCGGACCCGAAGGTAAAGACGAAAAGCGGGATCAGGATCAGCAGCGCAACAGAGCTGACTTTCATCGCCCAGAAATGTGCGGTGCCCGATTTGGCCGAGCCCATGCCCATAGCGCGTTTGCGGTCTGTCAAATAAGCCATGTGTCTATCCCTCAGATGATCAGCGCGGTGATGATGGTCAAAACGACTGAACCGATCAGCGCGGCCCAGCCCAGCTTTTCAGCCGTCGGGATATCCAGCGCATAGCCGTTGTCCCAGATCAGGTGCCGGATACCGGCCAGCGTGTGATACCACAGCCCCAGCAGCGACAGGAACATGACCAGATCACCGAACCAGCTGGTGATGAAACCGTTCGCGATATCAAAATACTCCGCCGACGTTGCCGCCGCGAGGAACCACCAGACAATCAGCAGCGCGGCGACCAGCATCGCGTTGCCGGTGATGCGCGTCAGGATCGACGTCATGGAGGTCAGTTGCGGGCGATAGATCGTCAGGTGGGGTGACAGCGGGCGATTGCCCCGGTTCACATCTGCCATGATGGATTCCTTTTCTCGTCAGGTTGCGGTCATAGATAACGGTATTTTTGGGACTGTCACGTCCAGAGGCGTGAATTTGAAGCGGTTTATTGGCGCAGTTGCCCAAACCCTTCGGTTAGCGCCGGACATTTCCGCAATTTGTGATCACTAATTTTCCAGCTGTGATCACAAGAGCCAAAGCCAACCAAATTCATCGGGCTTTTCGGCAGCCGTTTGGGCGAAAATTCAGTCCCTAGCGTCCGTTTGCGCGCCGCATGATGCGCATGCCTTCAACTTGCGACGCGGCAGATTTGGCTACCTGCGGAGACTGATCTGAGCGGGGGGGAGCAAGCGGCTTTGGCATCATCCCGCGGGATCGTCCAATAGCAAAGTCCAGGTGCAGCGGGCGGGGTTTATTGTGATCTCGACCACACCCGCCCGCTGCACCTTAGGTATTACTTCAGCGATTCATCGATGCCTTTGCACGCATCGACCAAGCCTTTAACAGCATTCACAGAGTTGTCGAACATGGACTGTTCGTCCTTGTTCATCGCAATCTCGACCACACGTTCGACGCCACCAGCACCGATCACGGTGGGCACGCCGACGTAGAAGCCGTCCAGACCATAGGCACCGTCAACATAGGCGGCGCATGGCAGAACGCGTTTCTGGTCCTTCAGGTAGGCTTCGGCCATTTCGATTGCCGATGTCGCAGGCGCGTAGAACGCCGAGCCGGTTTTCAGCAGGCCAACGATTTCGGCACCGCCATCACGGGTCCGTTGAACGATCGCGTCCAGCTTTTCCTGTGTGGTCCAGCCCATTTTCACCAGATCAGGCAATGGGATACCCGCAACGGTGGAATAGCGCGTCAGGGGCACCATTGTATCGCCGTGGCCGCCCAGTACGAAGGCAGTGACGTCTTTCATGGAGACGTTGAATTCAGTCGCGAGGAAATGACGGAAGCGTGCCGAATCAAGCACACCGGCCATGCCGCAAACCTTGTGATGAGGCAGACCGGAGAATTCGCGCAGCGCCCAAACCATCGCGTCCAGCGGGTTGGTGATGCAGATAACGAATGCGTCTGGTGCGTGGGCAGCGATGCCTTCGCCAACGGACTTCATGACCTTCAGGTTGATTCCCAGCAGGTCATCACGGCTCATACCGGGCTTACGCGCAACACCGGCGGTCACGATGCAAACGTCTGCGCCAGCGATTTCAGAGTAGTCGTTCGCGCCGGTCATGGTCGCGTCGAATTTGGCGGATGGGCCCGATTCTGCGATATCGAGGGCCTTACCCTGCGGGATACCTTCGGCGATGTCGAACAGGACAACGTCGCCCAGTTCCTTGATTGCTGCGAGATGGGCAAGCGTGCCCCCGATTTGCCCTGCGCCGATAAGCGCGATTTTGGGTCTGGCCATGTGGTATACTCCGACAGGGTTACATTTCGCTTCGGGATACCGAAATGAAGCGCACCGTGCAAGTTGCGCTTGGTCCGGCATCACGTCACATCGCGCAGAGCCATAAAAAACGGGACCGTTCCTTTCGAAACGATCCCGTCTTGGTCAGCTTTTCAGCAAGCTATTGCCGAATTTGACTGAGCGTTCAGCTTAGCCTTGGTATTCGGGCTGTGCTTTCAGCGCTTCTTTGCTGCTGTCGATGTAGATGCGGAAGTCGTCGCCTTCAGCGTTCTTCATGATCTGCAGTTCGTCCCATGTAACGGCTACTGGCTTTTCGCCAATGCCCAGGAAACCACCGACGTTGATCACAACTTGGCCAACTTCGCCGTTGTCACCCATAACGAGGGCACCGATTTCACCGACGGTCTCGTCGTTGGCACCGTAAACATAGGACCCTTCAAGGTCTTCTGCTGTCAGCGCGGCAACTTCATCAGCTGTGGCGTTGGCATAGCCTTCACGCTCAACCGCTGGGGCTGTCAGCATGGGGCGTTCCATGTCTTGCTCAAGTTCGTTTGCTCCTTCGGCCATTTCGGTGGTTGCTTCATCAACGGCCTGCTCTGTTTCAGCGGCTGCTTCTTCGGCTTCCATTTCAGCTTCGTTTGCCAGTGCTTCGGCATCCGCTTCCATTTCGGTCTCTGTGTCGACCTCAGCTTCGGCGTTCATGTCGGTCGCTGCCATATCTGTCTCAGCGTTCATGTCGGCGTTGGCGTCCATGTTTGCTTCGGTTTCCATGTCAGCTTCGTCGTCCATACGTTCAAACGCTGGGGCTTTTTCAAGCATCTCTTTGCTTGTGTTCACCACGAGGAAACGGTCGTCGCTGTCACCTTCTTCGGTCACAATGCGAATCTCGTCCATGTTCACGCTTACGTCACGCTCGCCCATGCCGAGGAAGCCGCCAATGCCGAGAATAACGGCCTTAACGTTGCCTTCGGAATCCAGCAGGACGTCGTTGATTTCGCCGATGTCGTCCCATTCCTTTTCGCCGTCAGCGGCGATGGTGGAGTTTGCTTCAACTTCTGTCTCGGAATTGTAGATACGCATGCCGATCAGGTCGGACGCGAAGAAGTCAGTTTCTTGCGCTGTCACGGTACCAAAACCAGCTGCATGTGCATCTGCAAATGCGGGACCAGTCAAGCTCAGGATGATTGCGGTTGTGCCAAGAATACGTTTCATTGTTGATACTCCTTTAGAAGTTCCGGGTGATAATCACTCGGTTGTGATATCAACGATGATGTGGCGATTGCGTTCCGGCGATCCGCGTCTTTTTTCGCCGCTTTTATAATCTATGACATATCAAATGGGGCCCACCGCCTTAGTTTGTTGATCCTGCGGCGGGTGCGAAATTTTTGCGGAAATCTTGTGGCATCCGTCACAACCTGCGGTTCGCGTTCCCGCCGCGACATCCTGCGTCAGCGCCACCACCGCCGCCGCGGCAGTTGCCAGCCCGATCAGGTTAAACAGTTTTACCATTCTACACCTCTTACACTTACACTCGCACCATGACGCCTTTCCTTCTGGCAGCAAAACCTGAAGGCCGCGTTAAAGCCTCAAATTATCTGACGCTGCGCTGCGGCGCGTTTGCGCTTGAAGTTTTCGTCTAAAAATGCAGACCTGCACGCAACATTATTTCTTGGAGAGTCGCAAATGTCGAAAATCACCCGCCCCCTGCGTTCCGTTCTGTATATCCCCGGCTCCAAGGACCGCGCGTTAGACAAAGCCCGCGGGCTGCCGGCCGATGCGATTATCTTTGACCTCGAAGACGCCGTGATCCCGGAAGAGAAAACCGCTGCACGTGAAACACTCGCCACGGCGCTGAAAGACGGCGGCTATGGCAGCCGGTATAAAGTGATCCGCATCAACGGGCTGGACACCGAATGGGGTGCCGCCGATGCCCGCGCCGCGGCGAAGATGGACTGCGACGCCATTTTGCTGCCCAAAGTCGGCAGCCCCGCCGATCTGGACGCTTTGGCCGAAATCACGGGCGACATCCCGCTTTGGGCGATGATGGAAACCCCCGGTGCGATGCTGAATGCCGCCGCGATTGGCGCGCATCCCAAGCTGCAATGTATGGTGATGGGCACCAACGACCTGAACAAGGACCTGCAAACCCGCGTGCGCCCCGACCGCCTGCCCCTGATGACCGGGCTTGGCCTATGCGTACTGGCAGCCAAGGCCAACGGCATCGCGATTGTCGATGGCGTTTACAATGCGTTCAAGGATGACGAAGGCCACCGCGTTGAATGTGACCAAGGCCGCGACATGGGCTTTGACGGCAAAACCTTGATCCACCCCGCGCAGCTGGACGTCGCGAACGAGGCATTCTCCCCCTCCGAGGCTGAAGCCGACCTGGCCCGCCGCCAGATCGAGGCGTTTGACGAAATGCAGGCGACAGGTCAGGGTGTGGCCGTTGTGGACGGGCGCATCGTTGAAAACCTGCATGTCGCCACCGCACGCGAAACATTGGCAAAGCTGGACGCGATCGCGGCCCTGCAAACGGAGTAAACCTGATGATGGCACTTTTGATCCTTGGTCTGATCTTATGGGTCGGTGCCCATTATTTCCGTCGCTTCATGCCGGACCAGCGCGCAGCTATGGGCCGACAGGGCAAAGGCATCATCGCCGTCGCCATCGTGGCGGCGCTGGTCATGATCATTATCGGATACCGCGGGGCCGCGTTTATCCCCGTCTGGACTCCCCCGCCCTTCCTGACGCATCTGAACAACTTGCTGATGGTGCTGGCATTCTGGGTCTACGGGTCCAGTGCGGCCAAAGGGGCCAAGGCCTGGCCCGCCTATAAAACCCGCCACCCGCAGCTGATGGCCGTTAAAATCTGGGCGGTCGCGCATTTACTGGTGAACGGGGATCTCGCCTCTATCCTGCTGTTTGGCTCTATGCTGGCTTGGGCGGTCGGTTCCGTGATCCTGATCAACCGCGCGGAACCCAACTGGACACCCCCTGCCCCCGCGGGCAAGGCCACCTATATCCGCCTTGCGGTGATCACGCTGGTGATGCTGGTCGTCGTGACCGCGATCCATACCCTGCTTGGCGTCTCTCCCTTTTCCTGAGTTACTGAAAGAACCCCCATGAAACTCTATCGTTTCCTGTCCGAAGAAGACACTTCCGCCTTTTGCCACAAGGTCACCGACGCGCTGAATAAAGGGTGGGAGCTTTACGGCACGCCCACGCAGACATGGGATGCCAAGGCAAATGTCATGCGTTGCGGTCAGGCCGTGACCAAGGAGGTCGAAGGCACCTATACGCCCGACACCAAACTGGGGGCGCATTGATGGCACAGGCAAAGACCAACAAGGGCCGTTTCTTCGAGGACTATAAAGTAGGCGAGACGTTGCATCATGCGGTGCCCCGCACGGTCAAGGATGGTGAACGCGCGCTGTACCACGCGCTGTATCCCGCCCGTCATGCGCTTTATTCCTCTGACCAGTTTGCCCAAAGCTGCGGCCTGCCTGCCAGCCCGCTGGACGATATGATCACCTTTCACATCGTGTTCGGGAAAACCGTGCCGGATGTATCGCTGAACGCGGTCGCCAATCTTGGCTATGCGCAGGGGCGCTGGCTGGCTCCGGTCTGGCCAGGTGACACGCTGCGATCTGAATCCGAGGTGATCGGGCTCAAGCAGAACTCGAACGGGAAAACCGGCGTCGTCTATGTACGCACCACCGGCTACAACCAGAACGACACCAAGGTGCTGGAGTATGTCCGCTGGGTGATGGTGCGCAAACGTGATGTCGATGCCCCCGCCCCCGAAACTATCGTGCCCGATCTGCCCAAGGCGCTGACGGTTGACGATCTGTCGATTCCCGAAACGCTCGACTTCAGCAATTACGACTTTACCCTCGCGGGCGAGGCGCATCGCTGGGGCGATTATACCGTGGGCGAGATGATCGACCACGTGGATGGCGTCACCGTCGAAGAGGCGGAGCATATGATGGCCACCCGCCTGTGGCAGAACACGGCAAAGGTGCACTTTGACACCTCCGCCCGCCCCGATGGGTCGCGGCTGATCTATGGCGGGCACGTGATCTCTATGGCGCGGGCGCTGTCGTTCAACGGGCTGGCCAATGCGCAGATGATCGTGGGGCTAAACGGCGGGGCGCATGCGAACCCCTGCCTGTCCGGCGACACAATCCGCGCCTGGACCGAGGTTCTGGACAAAGCCGATACCGACAAACCCGGCGTCGGCGCATTGCGCTTGCGCTTGGTCGCCACCAAAGGCGGAGAGCCGTTCAAGCTGAAGGGTGAAGACGGCAAATACCTGCCCGATGTCCTGCTCGATCTCGATTACTGGGCACTGATTCCCAAGTAAGACGACCCCTTGACGACGGCCGACCGGTCGCAAAACAAACAACTATATGTCGCGTTCGGCCCTTAAAACGTGGGGTTTCCGAGCGCGACAGCCGCAGCGTCGGCAACATTCCGCAGATTTTCCACCGTTAGCGCTATTTTGTGATCACACGCGAAATTCGTGTGATCACAAATGTCGCTTTTATCTGGAAAACCCTGTATTTCTCCGAAAAACTGTTTACCGAGTATCAAGACTCAATCGTATACCGCGATTAGACTGGAACAAAGACGGGACCGTTTTTTATGAACATCCACGAATATCAGGCAAAAGCCCTTTTGCGTAGCTACGGCGCGCCAGTATCCGACGGCCGGGTCGTGCTGAAAGCTGAAGAAGCGAAAACAGCCGCAGGCGAGATGGACGGACCTCTTTGGGTCGTCAAGGCGCAGATCCACGCAGGTGGCCGCGGCAAGGGGTCCTTCAAAGAAGCCGACGCTGGCGACAAAGGCGGTGTACGCCTGACCAAATCGGTTGAAGAAGCCGCCGAAGAAGCCAAGAAAATGCTGGGCCGCACCCTGGTCACGCATCAGACCGGCCCCGCGGGCAAACAGGTCAACCGGATCTACATCGAAGACGGTTCGGGCATTGAAACCGAATTGTACCTCGCGCTGCTGGTGGATCGCCAGACCTCGCGCATCGGGTTCGTCTGCTCCACCGAGGGCGGCATGGACATCGAAGAAGTGGCCGAGTCCACCCCCGAGAAAATCATCAGCTTCTCTGTTGACCCCGCCGCGGGCTTCCAGCCCTACCACGGCCGCCGCGTTGCTTTCGCCCTGGGGCTGGAAGGCAAGCAGGTCAAACAATGTGTGACCCTGATGGGCCAGCTGTTCAAAGCCTTCGTCGAAAAAGACATGGAAATGCTGGAAATCAACCCGCTGATCGTCACCGACAGCGGCGACCTCAAAGTGCTGGACGCCAAAGTCAGCTTTGACGGCAACGCGATGTACCGCCACGGCGATATTGCCGATTTGCGCGACACCACCGAAGAAGACCCCAAAGAGCTCGAGGCGTCCAAGTACGACCTGAACTACATCGCTCTGGACGGTGAAATCGGCTGCATGGTGAACGGTGCCGGTCTGGCGATGGCCACAATGGACATCATCAAGCTTTACGGTGCCGAGCCTGCGAACTTCCTTGATGTTGGTGGTGGTGCCACCAAAGAGAAAGTGACCGAAGCGTTCAAGATCATCACCTCCGACCCGCAGGTCAAAGGTATTCTGGTCAACATCTTCGGCGGCATCATGCGCTGTGACGTCATCGCCGAAGGCGTGGTCGCAGCCGTGAAGGAAGTCGGCCTGCAGGTTCCGCTGGTTGTCCGTCTGGAAGGCACAAACGTTGAAGAAGGCAAAGCCATCATCAACAACTCCGGCCTGGACGTGATCGCTGCGGACGACCTGAAAGATGGCGCGCAAAAGATCGTGAAAGCGGTCAAAGGCTAAAACTGGCTGGAAAGCTTGGATGATGCATCGTCTCGCCTTTTGTTTTTCCATTGCCGCGCTGGCTGTCCCTTTCGGGGCGGCCAGTAACGCTATGGCACAGACAACGCGCGCGGCGGACATCGCACAGGCCTTTGCAGACCATTGTTTCAGCCCGCGTCTGACCGCACGGACAGCGCAGACACAGCTTGGCAGCACCGGGGCACGGGTCGATTTCTATGATCTGCGTCCCTTTACCTCGGCACCACAGTCTCCGGTGACGGGCGCGGCAGCAACGGCGGGCACGGACCGCCGCTGCGAAGTGTCCTTTGACGGGGCGGCGCCGCGGGTTGCGCAACAGGGGATCGCCACCGGATTGGCACAGGAAAACCTGACCGATCTGGTAGATGTCCCCGCAGGGTTTCCCATCACGACGGGGGCCACCTATCGCGCCGCCGTCATGCTGAACCCCAACCGCATGGCTGTGGTACAATCGGGGGTACGCGACGGGGCGCAGGGGGTTGAAACCTTTGTCCGCGTCGAACGCCTGATCCCGCTGAACGAGGCAAGCCAATGACCGCGTCCGCGCAAAACACCGTCACCGGTGGCAAGGCCATCGTCTTTGGGATGACCGCTCTGGTCTTCGCAATGATGGCTGTCGTCGCACAGCTGCCCATGCCGATGCAGGATTCCCTGCTGGCCGAAGGCGGCCCGTTCGAGACACTGTCGGTTGTTGGCTATGGCCTGTGCATCCTGCTGGCGATCATCGCAACCGGTTTGATCCTGTTGCGCCGCGAGACATGGGGCTTCATCCGTGGGATCGCCAAAGGCGCGGCACCGCTGATGTTCGCTGTTGCAATCTATCTGACATACCGACTGCCGCGCCTTGCGGCGGCGGCACCTTCCACCGCGCCCTGAGACCGGCGCCACCTGAATTGAACTTGAGAAGAAAGCACATAACATGGCCGTACTCGTAAACGAAAACACCAAAGTGATCTGCCAGGGCCTCACCGGCTCGCAGGGCACGTTCCACACCGAACAGGCCATCGCCTATGGCACCAAAATGGTCGGCGGTGTGACCCCCGGCAAAGGCGGCCAGACGCATCTTGACCTGCCCGTGTTCAACTCTGTCCACGAAGCCCGTCACGTCACCGAAGCCAACGCCACCGTCATCTACGTGCCGCCCCCCTTCGCCGCGGATTCCATCCTCGAGGCGATCGACGCCGAGATGGAGCTGATCATCTGTATCACCGAAGGCATCCCGGTTCTGGACATGATGCGCGTCAAGCGCGCGCTCGAAGGGTCCAAATCCCGCCTGATCGGGCCAAACTGCCCCGGCGTGATCACGCCTGACGCCTGCAAAATCGGCATCATGCCCGGCCATATCCACAAGCGTGGCACCTGCGGGGTTGTCTCGCGCTCGGGTACGCTTACGTACGAAGCTGTGAAACAGACATCCGATCTTGGCCTCGGCCAATCCTCTGCGGTTGGTATCGGCGGCGACCCCATCAAAGGGTCCGAGCATATCGATATCCTCGAGATGTTTCTGGCCGATCCAGAAACACAGTCGATCATCATGATTGGTGAAATCGGCGGTTCTGCCGAAGAAGAAGCGGCGCAATTCCTGGCCGACGAGAAGAAAAAAGGCCGTTGGAAGCCCACAGCCGGTTTCATCGCGGGCCGCACAGCCCCTCCCGGCCGTCGTATGGGCCACGCCGGTGCGATCGTCGCAGGCGGCAAAGGTGACGCGGAATCCAAGATCGCAGCTATGAAAGAAGCAGGCATCGTTGTTGCGGATAGCCCCGCAACGCTGGGTGAAGCTGTTCAAGAAGCTATCAACAAAGGCTAACGCCAGATGGTGGGGCCTGACTTTTCAGGCCCCGCCGCTCTTACTTAAACGTCGCGCTCTCATCAGAGGTATCGCCATGACAGACCAACCCAAAAACGACCAGTTCCACGATACCTCCTTTCTCGAGGGGCAGAACGGCGAATACCTAGAGGCAATGTATGCCCGCTATGCCAGCGATCCCAATGCGGTTGATGGCGCATGGCAGGCGTTCTTCGAAGCGATGGACGATGACCACGCCGATGTTCAGGCAGAGGCCGCAGGCCCATCCTGGGCGCGCAGCGATTGGCCCCCTGTCCCGCAGGACGAACTGACCTCTGCATTGACCGGCCAGTGGCCCGTCCCGACCGAAGCGAAAGCCGCCGGTCATAAGATTACTGAAAAAGCCTCCTCCAAGGGGATCGAACTGTCTGACGCGCAGGTACAACGTGCCGTGCTCGACAGTATCCGCGCGTTGATGCTGATCCGCGCCTACCGTATCCGTGGCCACCTTGCCGCCGATCTTGACCCGCTTGGCATGCGCGACAGCGACACCCAACCTGAACTGGACCCGGCCGCCTATGGCTTCGGGCCCAAGGACATGGATCGCCCGATCTTTATCGACAATGTGCTTGGCCTCGAGATCGCGACGATGAAACAGATCGTCGATATCGTCAAAAGCACCTACTGCGGCACCTTCGCGCTGCAATACATGCACATCTCTGATCCCGAACAGGCCGCGTGGCTGAAAGAGCGGATCGAGGGCTACGGCAAGGAAATCCAGTTCACCCGCAATGGCCGCAAAGCCATCCTGAACAAGCTGGTAGAGGCCGAAGGTTTCGAGAAATTTCTGCACGTCAAATACATGGGCACCAAGCGGTTCGGCCTTGATGGCGGCGAAAGCCTGATCCCCGCGATGGAACAGATCATCAAGCGCGGCGGTCAGCTGGGCATTCAGGACATCGTGATCGGCATGCCGCACCGTGGCCGTCTGTCGGTGCTGGCAAACGTCATGCAGAAACCCTACCGCGCGATCTTCAACGAGTTTCAGGGCGGCAGCTTTAAACCCGATGATGTCGACGGCTCCGGCGATGTGAAATACCACCTCGGCGCGTCCTCCGACCGTGAATTCGACGGCAACACCGTCCACCTGTCGCTGACCGCCAACCCGTCCCACCTTGAAGCGGTGAACCCCGTTGTTCTGGGCAAGGTCCGCGCCAAGCAGGACCAACTGAACGACAAGGAACGCACCTCCGTGATGCCGATCCTGCTGCACGGGGATGCGGCCTTTGCCGGTCAGGGTGTCGTGGCCGAATGTTTCGCTCTCTCGGGCCTGCGCGGGCACCGTACCGGCGGGACCATGCATATCGTGGTGAACAACCAGATCGGTTTCACCACAGCGCCGCACTTCAGCCGCTCCAGCCCTTATCCGACCGATAACGCGCTGGTCGTCGAGGCTCCGATCTTCCACGTCAACGGCGACGACCCCGAAGCGGTCGTGCACGCGGCCCGCGTGGCGACGGAATTCCGTCAGAAGTTCAAGAAAGACGTGGTCATCGATCTGATCTGCTACCGCCGCTTTGGTCACAACGAAGGCGACGAGCCGATGTTCACCAACCCGGTGATGTACAAGAAGATCAAAAAGCAAAAGACCACGCTGACGCTCTATACCGAGCGTCTGGTGAAAGACGGCCTGATCCCCGAGGGCGAGATCGAGGATATGAAAGCCGCTTTCCAGGAGAAGATGAACACCGAATTCGAGGCCGGCAAAGAATACCGCCCCAACAAGGCCGATTGGCTGGATGGCAAGTGGTCGCACCTCGATAAGGCCAAGGAAAAGAAATACCAGCGTGGCAAGACAGCCATCGCCGCCGAAACCATGGCGGATGTGGGCAAGGCGCTGACCGCCGCCCCCGACCGCTTTCCGCTGCATAAAACCGTGGCGCGCCTGCTGGACGCCAAGGCCGAGATGTTCAAATCCGGCGAAGGCTTCGACTGGGCCACAGCCGAGGCGCTGGCCTTTGGCTCGCTCTTGACCGAAGGGTACAAGGTCCGTCTGTCCGGTCAGGACTCCGCCCGCGGCACCTTCTCGCAGCGTCACTCGGCCCTGATCAATCAGGAAAACGAAGACCGCTACTACCCGCTGAACCACATCCGCGAAGGTCAGGCAGAATACGAAGTCATCGACTCCATGCTGTCGGAATACGCGGTTCTGGGCTTTGAATACGGCTACTCGCTGGCGGAACCCAACGCGCTGACCCTGTGGGAAGCGCAGTTCGGCGACTTTGCCAACGGCGCGCAGATCATGTTCGACCAGTTCATTTCCTCTGGCGAAAGCAAATGGCTGCGCATGTCCGGCCTCGTCTGCCTGATGCCCCATGGCTATGAAGGGCAAGGGCCCGAACACTCCTCCGCGCGTTTGGAACGCTTCCTGACCATGTGCGGTGGCGACAACTGGATCGTGGCGAACTGCACCACGCCCGCGAATTACTTCCACCTGCTGCGCCGCCAGCTGCACCGCAGCTACCGCAAGCCGCTGATGTTGATGACGCCGAAATCCCTGCTGCGCCACAAGCTGGCCGTCAGCAAGGCCGAGGAATTCACCACCGGCTCCTCTTTCCACCGCGTCCTCTGGGACGATGCGGAACAGGGCAACTCGGACACCACATTGGCAGCGGACGACAAGATCAAGCGCGTCGTCATGTGTTCCGGCAAGGTCTATTACGACCTGCTGGAAGAACGCGACGCCCGTGGCATCGACGACATCTACCTGCTGCGTTTCGAACAATTCTATCCGTTCCCCGCGCAATCCGCTGTGAAAGAGCTGGAACGCTTCAAGAATGCGGAAATGGTATGGTGTCAGGAAGAGCCCAAGAACCAAGGGGCATGGTCCTTCATCGAACCCAATATCGAATGGGTTCTGGGCCGTATCGACGCCACCCACACCCGTCCGACCTATGTCGGTCGCGCCACCTCGGCCTCGCCTGCGACCGGCCTTGCCTCCCAACACAAAGCACAACAAGCAGCCCTCGTTGACGAAGCGCTGACCATCGAAGGAAAATAACCATGACAAGCGAAGTACGCGTCCCTACCTTGGGTGAATCCGTAACCGAAGCGACCGTGGCAACATGGTTCAAAAAGCCCGGCGATAGCGTCGCAGTCGACGAAATGCTCTGCGAGCTGGAAACCGATAAGGTCACCGTCGAAGTGCCCTCCCCCGTGGCGGGCACTCTGGCCGACATCGTCGCCGCCGAAGGCGAAACCGTCGGCGTTGACGCGCTGCTGGCCAATATCTCCGAAGGGGATGCGGCCCCGGCGAAATCCGAAGCCCCCAAGGCGGTCGATGCTGGTGCCGAAGACGTGAAACCCCGCGACGCTGCCGATGATGTCGACGTCATGGTCCCCACCTTGGGCGAATCCGTGTCCGAGGCGACCGTCAGCACGTGGTTCAAGACCGTCGGTGACCACGTCGAAGCCGATGAAATGCTGTGCGAGCTGGAAACCGACAAGGTCAGCGTCGAAGTGCCCGCGCCGACATCGGGCACGCTGACCCAGATCATCGCCGAAGAAGGCAGCACGGTCGAGGCCAACGGCAAGCTCGCCGTGATCAGCCAGGGCGAAGGCGGCAGCGCAAGCAAACCCGCCGATGATACCGCTGAACCCAAAGCGGGCGGTCAGGTCCCTGCCCCCGGCAACGCGCCCTCGGGCGATGTCGAAGACGCGCCTTCCGCCAAGAAAGCCATGGCCGAAGCCGGCATCAGCCGCGATCAGGTCACCGGCACAGGCCGGGACGGACGTGTGATGAAGGAAGACGTGGCCAAGGCCGTTGCCGCTGGCAAGAACGCGGCAAAACCTGCCGCAGCCGCGCCACGCGCCCCATCGGCACCCCAGGACGCCGCCCGCGAGGAACGCGTCAAGATGACCCGTCTGCGCCAGACCATTGCGAAACGTCTGAAAGACAGCCAGAACACCGCTGCCATGCTGACGACCTATAACGAGGTCGACATGACAGAGATCATGGCCCTTCGGAACGAATACAAAGATCTGTTCCTGAAAAAGCACGGCGTTAAACTCGGCTTCATGTCCTTCTTCACCAAGGCCTGTATCCACGCCCTGAACGAAGTACCCGAAGTGAACGCCGAAATCGACGGCACCGATGTGGTCTACAAGAACTACGTCAACATGGGCATCGCGGCCGGCACACCCACCGGTCTGGTCGTGCCCGTGGTCAAGGACGCGCAAGCGATGTCCTTTGCCGACATCGAAAAGGAAATCGGTGAACTGGGGGCCAAGGCCCGCGACGGCAAACTGTCCATGGCGGAAATGCAGGGCGGCACGTTCACTATCTCTAACGGTGGTGTCTATGGCTCCCTGATGTCCTCGCCGATCCTGAACCCGCCACAATCGGGTATTCTCGGGATGCACAAGATTCAGGACCGCCCCATGGCGATCAATGGTCAGGTCGTGATCCGTCCGATGATGTATCTGGCGCTCAGCTATGACCACCGCATCGTGGACGGCAAAGGTGCCGTGACCTTCCTCGTCCGCGTGAAAGAAGCGCTCGAAGACCCACGCCGCCTGCTGATGGACCTGTAACCCACCACACCCACCGCCCGGAAAGGACAAATGATGACAGAGACCACGATACTCGCCGCCTATGGCCTGCTCGTTATGCTGACAATCTTGCTTCAGGTTCTGGGCGGTGCACAACAACTCAGCCTGGGCTATCTGCTCTCGTCGCGCGACGAGGACCGGTCGATGACCGGCATGACGGCCCGGCTGAAACGCGCATTGGACAACTCCATCGTGGCAATGGCGCTCTTTGCCCCGGCGGTGCTGATCCTCGAAATGCTGGACCGCACCAATGCCACGTCCCTGCTGGCCGCACAGGTCTTCCTCATCGCACGGATCATCTATCTGCCGGTCTATGCGCTTGGCGTGCCCGCGATCCGGACCCTCGCATGGCTGGCGGGCTTTGCCGCCACCGCCATTCTCTATTTCCTCGCGCTATAGCGGACCGCCAAGATGACACCCGAACTCACCGTTCTGACCCTCGCGGCGCTGCTCCAGGTCGTGACCTTTGTCGCCTATGCGATCCCTGCCAACCGCGAGGTCGGCCCCGGCTACACCATGTCCGCGCGCGACCGAGAACCGTCGAAATCGCTCTCTGACAGGACCGCCCGTCTGGGCCGCGCCTTCAACAATATGTTCGAAGCGCTGGCGCTTTTCGCCGTCGCCGTCGTGGTGCTGCAGATGTCCGGCCAGAACACGACCTACACCGCCATTCTCGCATGGATCTTCCTCGCGGCCCGCGTCGCCTATGTGCCCGCCTATGCGCTTGGCCTGCGTCCCGGACGCTCGCTGATCTGGGCCGTGGGCCTTGGTGCGACGGTGCTGATGCTGCTGGCCGCGCTGTTTTGATCTTCCAAATGGCATAGATCCCGGGGGCGTGCGCTTGCGCACGGGGGCAGCGCCCCCTAGCCTTGACCGCAACACGCCCCGCCCCTGCATGCCTGAACGCCACACTTTCTACTCTACCCCAATTCCCGACCACCAAGGAGACCTTCCATGTCCAGCTACGATGTCATCATCATCGGCTCCGGCCCCGGCGGCTATGTATCCGCCATCCGCTGCGCCCAACTGGGCCTCAAAACCGCCTGTGTCGAGGGCCGCGAGACGTTGGGCGGCACCTGCCTGAACGTCGGCTGTATCCCGTCCAAGGCGCTGCTGCATGCCACGCATATGCTGCACGAAGCCGAACACAATTTTGCCGACATGGGCCTCAAGGGTAAAAGCCCTTCGGTCGATTGGGCGCAGATGCAAACCTACAAACAGAACACGATCGACACCAACACCAAGGGGATCGAGTTCCTGTTCAAGAAGAACAAGATCGACTGGATCAAAGGCTGGGCCACCATCCCCGAAGCTGGCAAGGTCAAGGTCGGTGACGAGATCCACGAGGCCAAGAACATCATCATCGCCACAGGGTCCGAACCCTCTGCCCTTCCCGGTGTCGAGGTTGACGAAAAGGTCGTCGTCACCTCCACCGGCGCGTTGGCGCTGAACAAGATCCCGAAAAAGCTGGTCGTGATCGGCGCGGGCGTCATCGGGCTCGAACTCGGCTCTGTCTACGCGCGTCTGGGGGCCGAGGTGACGGTTGTCGAATATCTCGATGCGATCACCCCCGGCATGGACGGCGAAGTGCAAAAGAACTTTATGCGTATCCTGAAAAAGCAGGGCGTCAACTTTGTCATGGGCGCCGCCGTACAAGGCACCGAAGCCTCCAAGACCAAAGCCAAGGTGACCTACAAGCTGCGCAAGGATGACAGCGAACACACGCTGGACGCCGACGTTGTTCTCGTCTCCACCGGCCGCAAGCCGTTCCACGACGGTCTGGGTCTTGAAGGTCTGGGGGTCGAGCTGACCAAACGCGGCCAGATCGCGGTAAGTGACACCTGGGAAACCTCGGTCAAAGGCATCTACGCCATCGGCGACGTCATTGAAGGCCCGATGCTGGCGCATAAGGCCGAAGACGAAGGCATGGCCGCAGCAGAGGTCGTGGCGGGCAAACATGGCCACGTGAACTATGGCGTGATCCCCGGCGTGATCTACACCCACCCCGAGGTTGCCAATGTCGGTGCCACCGAAGAGCAGCTGAAAGAAGCAGGCCGCGCCTATAAGGTCGGCAAATTCAGCTTTATGGGCAACGCCCGTGCCAAGGCCGTCTTCGCGGGCGAAGGCTTCGTCAAGCTGATCGCCGACAAGGAAACAGACCGCATCCTCGGCGCGCATATCATCGGCCCCGGCGCAGGCGATCTGATTCACGAGGTCTGCGTTGCGATGGAATTCGGAGCCTCTGCCGAGGATCTGGCGATGACCTGCCATGCGCATCCGACCTACTCCGAAGCGGTCCGCGAAGCGGCGCTGGCCTGTGGCGATGGCCCGATCCACATGTAAGGCAGCCGACTGCATCGAAACGACAAAGGGTGGACCGATTGGCCCACCCTTTTTTGTGTTCTAACCGTTGTGTCCTAACCGTCGTGCGCGCCGATCGGTAGGGGCAGCGCCTAGCTCGGTTGAGGGGTTTTGAACCCCGCCTCGGCCAAGAGCGCGTCCGACCGTGTCTCGACCGTTTCTTCAAGCCGTTTCATGAAGGCGGCCCGCTCCAACCCCGGTGCGATGGGGGTCAGGAACTCGACCACTGCCACACCCGGACGCCGGTACAGCCCGCGCCGTGGCCAGAAGTAACCGGCGTTGGTGGCGACGGGGACGCAGGGCTGGCCCATCTGCTCGTACAGTGCGGCAGTGCCTGCCTTATAGGGTACAGACAGGCCGGGCGCGACGCGTGTGCCTTGTGAATAGATGACAAGCTGGCCCGGTTCGGCCTCGCCCGCTTTGACATCGGCCAGCATCTTGGAAATCGCCGCACCACGTTTGCCACGGTTCACCGCGACCATCTGCATGCGCTTGGCATATTGCCCGATCACCGGCGTCATCAAAATCTCGCGTTTCATGATGAATTTCGCGCGCGGCAGAATGTGAAAGATCATCAGGATATCAAGGAAAGACTGGTGTTTGGCGGCGACCAACACGGCCCCGTCCGGCACGTCGCCCCGCACCTCGCACCGCAGCCCGACGATGACCTTCGCCATCCACATGGTCCCCGCCGCATAGGCCTTGCACGCCGCATAGGCCCCCCGCCTCGAGAACATCGCCCAAGGCGCGTAAAGCAGCCCCAGAAGCGGCATATAGACCGTGGCCAGCACGATGAAGGTCAACGATCGTATCCACTGCAACATTATGCGAGTTCCTTTAATGTACGGCGCGCGGCCGCCCCTGTGGCCGCAAAGGCGACACCACCGGACAGAAACGGGATCACCAGCGGCACAACCCAGTGCCAGCCCTGAAAGCCCAAACCCGTCAGAAAGCCCCCCGCGTCAGCGGTGCTTGGCAACAGCAGTATCGCCAGCAGCCCGACCCCCGTGCCCGCCGCAGCGCCGGTCAGCGCACGCAGGGTGAAACGCCGGATAAAGGCCTGCGCGATATAGCTGTCGGTCGCGCCCACCAGACGCAAAACAGCAATGACCTGAGCGTTGGCCGACAGCGCCGCATTGGCGGCAAGTGTCACCATCGCGGCCAGCGTCGCGATGATCAGGATCATGGAGACCCAGCCCAGAAGCTTCAGCCGCGACGCGGCCTTGACCAGCGGCGCGCGCCAGCGGCTGTGATTGTCCAGAACCGCCCCTGGCACCTCTGCCGCGAGGCGCAGGCGCAGGCCATCGGCGTCCATGCCGTCGTCCTCTTCGATGATCTCGATCAGGCGGGGCACCGGCAGGGCATCAATGGCCAGTTCCGGACCGAACCAGGGGGCCAGCAGGGATTGCTGCTCTTCATCCGTGAGGGCGCGGGCTGTGGCGACGCCTTTGGTCGTCTCGAGGATGCGCAAGGCGGCCTCGGTCTGGGCGCTGCGCTGGTCGATGGGGGCCACAACACGGATCGTCGCGGTACGTGCCAACTCTTGCCCCCAGATATTCGCCAACCGTCCCGAGGCCAGCGACAGCGCCAGCGCAAAGACCGCCAGAAACGCCATCGTTCCCGCGGCAAACAGGGTCAACTGCGCGGTAAACCCCGACGGCGGCACCACACGGTCCGCCTGACGGTCGCCGTTCCATAGCGCGGTCAGCGCAATGCGCAGCATCTTCATAGATCCGCCCCCGCCAGCTGGATGCGCCGGTTGGCGATACGCAAGACACGCGCCTGCACCTGCGCCTTGGTGGCACGGATCAGCCCCAGATCGTGGGTCGCGATCAACACGGTCTTGCCCATGCGGTTCAGTTCTACCAGCAGGCGAAGCAGGCGCTGCGACATTTCCCAGTCAACGTTGCCGGTGGGTTCATCCGCAAGCACCACATCGGGCGACATGATCACCGCACGGGCCAGCGCCGCACGCTGGCGCTCACCGCCCGACAGCTCTGGCGGCAGGGCCTCGGCGCGGCTGCTCAGCCCGACCCACGACAGCAGCTCTTGCAGATCGTCGCCGCCGGTTTCCGCATGGCGGCCCGACACGGTCAGCGGCAAACCGATGTTTTCGGCAACCGGCAAATGGTTCAGGAATTGGCAATCCTGGTGCACCACACCCACACGCCGCCGGATCATCGCGATGTCATCGCGGTCCATCGCACGCACGTCCTTGCCAAACAGCGACACATGCCCCGCCGTGGGCAGCAGCGCGCCATAGCAGAGCTTCATCAAAGTGGTCTTGCCAGAGCCGGACGGACCCGTCAGAAAATGGAACGACCCCGGCGCCAGCTTGACCGAGATATCGGACAAAAGCTCGCCCCCGCCATAGCTGTAAGCCACGTTTTCAAACTCGATCACACGCATATCCCGCTTGGTTTGAACTGTTGTGCCCCAGCACCGCTTGGGTTTCAATGCACCCCGGCGCAGCCATTGCATGAAGATTGCACTTTTCCTACGGTTTTCTAGGACATAAGGTTGATCTGACGTGAAAACGAAGAGGTTTCCAATGGTTCGGGGCGCAACATGAGACTGATCTGTCCCAATTGCGATGCGCAGTACGAGGTCCCGGACGAGGTGATGCCCTCTTCCGGTCGCGACGTGCAATGTTCGAACTGTGGCCAGACCTGGTTCCAGCACCACCCCGATTTCCCCCCTCTCGATGACGAGGACGACAGCAGGATCAGCACGGTTTCCGCCGCTCTGTCCGGGCGCGATGATGCGGATGACGGCGTCGCGCGCGAACGCGATGTAGATGCACCCGCCCCAGCAAACACACCCGGGCCCGACGAAGACGCAGCGGAAGACCCCGACGCGGGCGAATCCGCGCATCCCGCCCCGCCACCGCGCAAGCAGCTTGACCCTTCGGTCGCCGATATTCTCCGGCAAGAGGCCGAGGCGGAACAAGAAGCCCGCCGTCGCCGTCAGGCTCAGACCCTTGAAAGCCAGCCTGATCTGGGGCTTGAAGAAGCAGACCAACCCAGCGAAAGCGACCGCGCGCAGCAGGCCAAGGCCCGCATGTCGCGTCTGCGCGGCGAAGAGCAGCACAGCGTTGCCGAGACCACAGCCGCCGCGGCGGCCGTTGCATCGCGCCGCGAATTGCTGCCCGATATCGAAGAGATCAATTCCACCCTGCGCACCGGATCAGAACGGCGCGTGATCCCGAACACGGGCGCAGACGCCGGGCGCGATACCCATGCGGACCCGAAACAGCGGGGCGGGTTCAGCCGCGGGTTCGTGCTGATTGTCGCGCTCGCCTCTGTGCTGGTGCTGCTATACGTCTTTTCGCCGCAAATCTCGGAAGCGGTTCCCGCGCTGCGCCCCTATCTTGCGCTTTACGTCGCGCAGGTGGACAGCGCGCGCCAATGGCTGGACGAGATGTTGCAATCAACGCTGCAATGGCTGGATGCACGGGCGTCGCAGTCGGGCAGCTAAAACGGATCGGGCCCGTCCTTTTGGCGGCCCCGTCCTTGCGCCCTCAATCCTATCAGAAACGGTCCAGCAGACGGCGCAGGTAGTCGCGTTCGACCTCTGGCCGCGTCGCCTCGCCCGAGCGGCGACGGATCTCGTCCAGCAGTTCACGCGCGCGGCCATAGGCGTCGTTATCCAGCGCCAGATCACCCTCTGACCCCTGCGCGCCATTCGCCCCCTGCTCGCGCCCTAAAGGGTCCGTGTTCTCGGCACGGCGGTTGCCCTGCGCGGTGCCTTGCCCTGGCTCGGACGCCTGCTGGTCCTGTTCCATCGCCTCGCCCAAGGCGCGCATACCCTCGCGCAGCGCTTCCATCGCCTGCGACTGGTTATCGATCGCTTCGGCCAGATCGTCGCGGCGCAAAGCCTCTTCGGCACCGTCCATCGCGCGGCCGGCACGGTCCAGCGCATCGCGCGCGGCGTCACCTTCGGGGGTGCCACTACCGGGCAGGCGCCCTTCCTGACGGCGCAGTTCATCGCGCAGCGCTTGCTGACGGTCAGCGATCGATCCCTGTCCCGGCCCCGGTTCGCCCTGGCCATTGTTCTGGCCCGGCTGCTGCCCCGGTTGGCCGGGCTGGTTGCCCTCCTGTTGCGGGCCGGGCTGCTGGCCCTGGTCCTGCCCCTGTTGCTGGCCGTCATCGGCATTGGGGTTGAACCTGTCCTGCAAATCGCGGAACGCCTGATCGCTTAGCTCTTGCTGCTCGCGCAGGCTATCGGCCAGCCCCTCCATCGCCTGTTCACCCTCGGATTGCCCACCTTCGCCCGGCTGGCCTTGGGTAACACGCATATTCTCCATCATCTCTTGCAGCTCGCGCAGCGCCTGTTCGGCCTCTGCCATGCGGCCCTGCTCCATCAGTTCCTGAATCCGGTCCATCATGCGTTGCAGGTCGTCCTGCGTCATCTGCATGGTCTCGCCCTGCTGGCCTTGCTGCTGGTCGCCGTTCTCACCTTCTTGCGCCTGCTGGCGTTGCAACTGGCGCATATAGTCGTCGGTGGCGCGGCGCAGCTCTTCCATCAGCTCTGCGATCTCGGCGTCCGAGGCACCGTTCTTCATCGCCTCTTGCAAACGCTCCTGTGCGCGGCGCATCCGGTCCAGCGCATCGGCCAGCACGCCTTCCTCCAGCTCAATCGCCAAGTCCCACAGATCATCCGCGATCTCGGCCTGCACCTCGTCGGACAAACCATAGCGGGCGCGAATTTCGATCCGTTCAATCAGCCGCCGCAAGCGCAGCGCCGCCGTGTCAGAGCGGAACACATCCTCCGGACGATAGGACACCGCCCGCAAGACCTGCGCGAGGGTGTCGGCGTTGCCCTTGGCCCAGAGCAGATCGCGCCGCTGTTCAATTACGGCCGCCGCCAGCGGATCGAAAAAGCGTCGTCCCGGCAGGGTCATCTGCGTCGGCGGGGTGGTCGCCTGTTGTTCCGACGCATCCAGCACGCTCAGCGTGACGGTGACCGGCAGGTTGGCCCAAGGATGTTTGGAAAAATCGTCGATCAGGTTCTCTTCGAAATCGCGGCGGTCCCCGGCAATGGGCAGCGACAGCGGCACGATCATCCCGGCCCGCGGATCAGGGTCAACCGCCAGCCCATAGCGGCGGTCCACAGCGGCCAGATCCAGATCAATCCGCGCCTCGCCCGCTTCAACGCCATAGTCGTCCCGCGCCACAAAGGGCAGTTGCATCTCGCCAAGGGCGGTCACCTCGGGCGGGCCTGCAATCTCGACCTGCGGTTTGGCGTCGGGCAGCATCGTCACGTCCCACGTTCGCCCGTTCGGCCCGTCGATGGCGATCTGTCCACTTTGGCTGACTTTGAAGTCCTGCACGATGGCGGGGGCGTCCCCCTCTGGACGGGTCTGGCCCGAGACGGTCTCGGTCACCGACAGCGCCCCCACTTCGCCATACATGCGCAGGGTGATCAGCGTGCCCGCAGGCAGGTTCAGCGGGCCTTCGGCAAGGTCGGAGAGATAGAGCGTCGGCTTGCCGGTATAGCGCGGTGGCTCCGCCCAGCCTTCCCAGACTGGCCCCGAGGCCAAAGCCCCTCCGCCCGCCGTCAGACCCGCAACCGACCCGATGCGCAGCACCGACCCAAAGACCAGCGCCGTAACGAAAGCCAGCAGCGCGACATAGCGCAGGGCAAAGGGATCACGGCGCGCCACGCGCAAGTCCGCAGGCACCGCCTGCGCAGCGGCGGCACGGGCGGCCATGCGGCGCTGATGTGCCTGCCACACCGCAGCAGAGGCATCATCCCCCGCGCCGATCGCCTGCACATCCATCAGCGCCTGAATGGGGCGTCCGGGCAGGCTGGCGTCAAGGCGGGTCAGCGCCTCTATCCGGCGGGGGATGCGTAAATGGCGCAGCGCATAGACCAGCGCCCCGACAGCGGCCAGCGTCACAACAACGACAGCGCCCGTCACGACAGACATCGGAACGGTATCGTGCAGCCCCAGCATCAGCACCGCCAGAACAGCCAGCACCAAGGCAATCAGCGGCCAGAACGCCTGCACCAACACCTCGGCCCAGATACCGGCCCAGGTCAGACGCAGGGGCCAACGGATCGACTTGAGACCCTGCTCGGGCGAGTGGTCGTCATCCTTGGCGGTGAAAAGCGTCATGCGGGCCCTGCTTTCAAAAGCCGGACACGCAAGGCGCGGTCACAGCCATTCAGGAATGGTATCGCGATTTATCATTTCGTCAAAGGTCGGGCGTCGGCGGATAACCGCAAATTGATCGCCATGGACCAGCACCTCGGGGATCAGCGCACGAGAGTTGTATTCGCTGGCCATCACCGCGCCATAGGCACCGGCACTGCGGAAGGCCACCAGATCGCCCGCGGCCAGCTTTGGCATCATGCGCTGCTTGGCAAAGGTATCACCGGATTCGCAGACCGGCCCGACAATGTCATAGGGCTGCTGCTCGGCCCCTGCTTCGGCTTCGACGACGGGGATGATATCGTGATGGGCTTCGTACATGGCGGGGCGGATCAGGTCGTTCATCGCACCGTCGATGATCAGGAAATCGCGGCCCTCGCCGGATTTGACATAGATCACCTCGCTCACCATGAGGCCGGCGTTGCCCGCGATCAGGCGGCCCGGCTCAATCTCGATCTCGCAGCCTAGATGGCCAAGCGTCTTTTGCACCATCGCGCCGTAATCCGTGGGCAGCGGCGGGGCGGCATTGCTACGCTCATAGGGGATTCCCAGCCCGCCGCCCAAATCCAGACGACGGATGGTATGCCCGTCGGCGCGCAGCTGCTCTGTCAGTTCGGCAACCTTCTGGTACGCCAGTTCGAACGGCGTCAGATCGGTCAGCTGGCTGCCGATGTGCACATCGATGCCCACGACCTCTAGCCCCGGCATCGCGGCGGCCATGCGGTAGACTTCGCGGGCGCGGGCAATGGGGATACCGAATTTATTCTCGGACTTGCCGGTCGCGATCTTGGCATGGGTTTTGGCGTCGACATCGGGGTTCACGCGGATGGTGATCGGCGCGACCTTGTCCATCGACCGCGCGACGGCGTCCAGCACCTCCATCTCGGGTTCGGATTCGACGTTGAACTGGCGGATGCCGCCCTCAAGCGCGAGCCGGATTTCAGAGACCGTCTTGCCCACACCCGAGAACACGATCTTGTCGCCGGGCACGCCTGCCGCCTTGGCACGCAGGTATTCCCCAGCCGACACCACATCCATGCCCGCCCCCGCCTGCGCGAGCGTTTTCAGCACCGCTTGGTTCGAGTTCGCCTTCATCGCGTAGCAGACCAGATGGTCCATCCCGTCCAGCGCATCGTCAAAAGCCTTGAAGTGGCGCAGCAACGTGGCGGTGGAATAGACGTAAAAGGGTGTGCCGACCGCGGCTGCGATCTCGGAGATGGCGACATCCTCGGCGAACAGCGCGCCATCGCGGTACAGGAAATGATCCATAGTTTCAGGCTCCTAAGCTTTTCCCGCCGAAAGCTGCCGGCGATCGTTTACGGGCGGCGGACCGCAGGGACAGGCATCGCGGCAGACCACAGCTTACCCCAATACCAAAGGCGGCGGGAATGGCAATCAGCGCCACCCGCCCCGCCGGTCAGAATGTCTTGGAAACGCCCACATCCACATGCCCCGAGATATGCACACCGGGCTCATAGTTGCTGCGATGCTTGCGGGTGGCGGTATCCGTCGCGGGGGGATAGGCGCGGCTGTCATGGGCGCTTGGCGCATGGCGTTGCGCGCTGTCGCAGCCCGCCAGTACCGCCAGTGCAACCACGGCCAGCACCGCCGCGCGGATCACAGCGCCGCCCCCAGACCAAGCCGGAACGGGCCGCGGCCAAGGGTGACGCCAGTGCCCACCGACATGCCTGACGACGACAGCGTCACCGTGCTATTGACCTGCGGCGGCACGGGTTCCCCGTCCACACCACAGGCGGCGAGAGTCAGCAACAAGGCAATAATGGCGACGGGTTTCATCCGATGATCCCTTTCCAGCGGGCCACCTGCGCGCGCACCTGTGCGGGCGCGGTGCCTCCGTAAGACATACGCGAATTGACGGAATTTTCCACGCCCAAAACGTCAAAGACATCTGCCGTGATGTCGCCATGGGCCGATTGCATCTGCTCCAGCGTCAGATCCGGCAGGTCGCAGCCGTTCTGTTCGGCCAATGCCACCAGCGATCCGGTGATGTGATGCGCATCGCGGAACGGCAGCCCCAGCACGCGGACCAGCCAATCGGCCAGATCGGTCGCGGTGGAAAAGCCCGATCCCGCCGCCGCAGCAAGGCTTTCGCGGTTCGCGGACATATCCTTGACCATGCCTTCCATCGCGGCCAGCGCCAGCATCAGGTTGTCAGCGGCGTCAAAGACCTGTTCTTTGTCTTCCTGCATGTCCTTGGAATAGGCCAGCGGCAGCCCCTTCATCACCATCATCAGGGCCACATTGGCCCCCATGATCCGGCCGATCTTGGCGCGGATCAACTCTGCCGCGTCGGGGTTCTTTTTCTGCGGCATGATGCTCGACCCGGTCGAGAAACGGTCCGACAGGGTCACGAAACGGAACTGCGCCGAGGACCAGATCACCAGCTCTTCGGCGAAACGGCTCAGGTGCATGGCGCAGATCGACGCAGCGCTCAGGAATTCAAGCGCGAAGTCACGGTCGCTGACCGCGTCCAGCGAATTGGCGGCCGGACGGTCAAAGCCAAGCGCCTGTGCGGTCATGTCGCGGTCAATCGGAAAGGACGTGCCCGCAAGCGCAGCCGCGCCCAAAGGCGATTCATTCATCCGCGCACGCGCGTCGCGCATTCGGCTCAGATCGCGGCCAAACATCTCGACATAGGCCATCATGTGGTGGCCCCAGGTGACCGGCTGCGCGGTCTGCAAATGGGTGAAACCGGGCATGACCCAATCGGCTCCGGCCTCTGCCTGACCCAGCAAGGCCTTGATCAACGCCAACAATCCGCTTTCGGCGGCGTCGAACTGGTCGCGGGTCCACAGTTTGAAATCGGTCGCAACCTGATCGTTGCGCGACCGGCCCGTGTGCAGACGGCCTGCGGGTTCGCCGATCACCTCTTTCAGGCGCGCCTCGACGTTCATGTGGATGTCTTCCAGCGCGGTCGAATAGGCAAATGTCCCGCCCTCGATCTCTGACAACACCGTGAGCAACCCTTTCCGAATGGCATCGGCATCGCTATCACTAATGATGTCTTGTGCAGCCAACATGGCGGCATGGGCACGCGACCCGGCAATGTCCTGGGCGGCCATACGCTGGTCAAACGAGATCGAGGCGTTGATCGCCTCCATGATCGCGTCTGGTCCGGCGGCAAAACGGCCACCCCACATTTTGTTCGAAGTCGTATCGGTCATCAGGCAACCCCTCGGAGGGAAAATGAAAAAGATTATGCTCGCGCTCGTTTATACGGCCCTTGCCCTTGGTGCAAACCCCAGCTTTGGGCAAAGCGCCGACATCAAGCCCCTGCGCGACGGTGATATGAAGAAACTGGTCGTGCACGATTCCCCCGTTGCCACCTCCTCTGTCGCGTTCCAGCTTGAGGATGACGGCGGCGAGACGACGCTTGAGGCGTGGCAGGGCAAATATGTGCTGATCAACTTCTGGGCCACGTGGTGCGCGCCCTGCCGCAAGGAAATGCCGCAGCTGAACGCGCTGCAAAAGGAATTCGGCGGCGATGATTTCGAGGTGCTGACCATCGCCACGGGCCGCAACACGCCCGACGGGATCAAACGGTTCTTCGCGGATGCGGGCGTCGATAGCCTGCCACGCCACCAAGACCCGAAACAGGCGCTGGCCAGTCAGATGGGCATTTTCGGCCTGCCGATCACCGTGATCATGGACCCCGAGGGACGTGAAATCGCACGCTTGCGCGGTGATGCGGATTGGTCGAGCGACAGCGCAAAAGCCATCGTGCAGGCATTGATCGCGGGCAAGGCAGACAGCTAGGCCCGCCCCAAGAAAGCAGGCGATCCGGCGGCGTCAGGCGGCGTGCGCGAGGATCGCCGCTTCGGACATCGACAGATTACGCCGCGCATAGCCGCCATAGGTATGCGGATCAAAGGCGATCTGTGGAAACTGGTCCAGCAGCCGCGCGCGGTCCGTCGCGTCCAATGTCTCTAGCGCGGCAGAGGCAGGGTGAAAGCTTTCCGTCTCTACGCCGTTGGCCCAAAGCACCTCGTGGAAATCGAGCAGGAGGTGGATATAAGTCACCTCGCGCGCATGGGCATCGATGGTGACACTGCGCCCGTTCACCAGATCCCGCGCGGTGACAAGCACCTCGTCCGTGTTGAACAAGTCATGCGCGACGCGCCCCTTCACCAGCATCCGGTGGCTGGGCGACACCAGCAAATCCGCGTCAGGCTGCGCGCCCCCCAAAGCACCGGCGCGAAATCGGATGGGGCGCAGCTGCGGCATCGCGAACAATCGCGCCCCGCTCATCCGGCGGCTACCGATCCAGCGCACGGGTTGCAGGCCGTTGTCTTTCGTCTGGACGTGATCGCCCTCGCGCAGTTGTTCGATCCGGCATGCGCCATCGGCGGTGCGGATCATCGTGCCGGGGGTAAAGCAGATGACGCCGCTGCTGTATTGCGCCGCCCGATCTGCCGCGGCGGTGTTCAACGTATGCGCGACGACCCACAGATCGGTATTGCGCGGCGGCAGCGCGTCAAGGAACATCAGCAGCGGCTGGCTGCCCTGACCGACCTCGATCACTGTCACCAGATAGGTCTGCGCGCCGTCGGTCACGGTAAAGCTGTTATCCATCAACGGGGTGTCGCGGTCACTGGCGAAAGACCGGTGCGGCGGCGTGGTGCCGTCCAGGGCGGCCCCGACCAAACGATGCACCATCCGCGCAGCCCGTCTGCGCAGATCCCCTGCCTCGTCCGCCTGATCCAGCCGCAGCACGTCATTCGGCCCGTCAACGCGAATTGAATCGCCCCGCCACGCCCAGGCTGCCCCCACCTTGAGGGATTGCACCGGTGCGGCGTCCAGCCCGTCTATTTCTGTCTGCGACCAGCTTATGACAAACGTGCCTCGAAAGCCCGTTTTAACCACTGTTCGTGCCTCGTCGTATTATTATTGCCCCAAGGCTATCAAAACCGTTCCCCGCTGGAAAGAACGAATCACCCTATGCACGGGGCCTGCGCGTCAGAAGTCGATCTTGATGCGTACAGAGCCGACAAGCTGGTGATCGGGCTGCGTCTCGTATTCCTTGCCCAGCCACGTCAGACCATAGAACGCCGAGGCCCGCTTGCCCTGCCAATGCACCCCGGCACGCAGACGATCGCGGCGCGGGGTCAGGTCATAGCCACGATCCGACGGCAGGAACACGCTGTCGCTGACCCGCGCGATATCGGCCCCGACGACAAAGCCAAAGCCCGTGGCGTCGCGGTTCTGCACCACGCGGTAACGCTGGCCGGTGGTGCTGTCGCGCACCAACATTTCCCCGCGTGTGATGTTGCCAAAGGTCAGGTCAAAGCCCGCGCGAACGAATGTCTCTATCCCCGCCTGCCCTTCGACAAAGGGGCGCAGGCTTGTCCGCGCGCCAATCGGAAAGCTGCGCCCGATTTCGACCAGAACCGTAGGGTGAAAGCCGTTTTCGATCTGGTTATCCAACACCCGATCAGAGGGCGAGGTCGCGTCGATGATGTCGTGAATACCCCGTTGCAGATCATCCAGATGGGTCTGCGGACCGGTGGCATAGATCGCCGCCCCGACCGAATATTCCACAGCATCGCGTTCGAAATGGGTGTGCATCCCGACGGACAGGGCACCGGCCCAGGGGCGCGATCCGGCTTGAGGGCGACGCAGGTTCGCGGGGGAGAGCACCTCTACCCCCAAACGCAGCTCGATCAACTGCCCAAAGCGGTCGGGCAAGCGCCCCGTCCACTGCGGCCCCCAGACGCGGGACGACACATAGGCGCCCGTGCGCTCGCGGTCGCGAAACTCTCCGATGGAATCATTGGAAATCAGACGGCCATAGCCAAGGCGTTCCCGCTCTGTCGCTTGCGCACTCACGGGCAAAAGCAAAAGCGCGGCCAATACCGGCACAAGAAATCGCAGCATCGTCACTCCTATCGCAATGGCTGTAAGGGTCGGCACCCGTTGCCCCTTTGCTAACGCGCCCTGCCGCGTCGCGCTATCCTCGGTACATTTTTCTTAGGCGGGCGTGTCCTTGGCGCACAGACCGATTGCGCGATACCGACAATTCGCTAACATAACGACAGTGAAAACCAGCCTTGAGGCACTGATGTCAGACCCAAAATCGCACCCGTCCCGCCGTATCGTCTCTTCCCGTCACCTTGCCGAGGGCGAAGGGTGGGAAGCGTCCGAGCTCGAATACGGGATGATCATCGCCTACAACGCCTTCTCGCGCTGGATGTCGCGCTGCATGGCGGCGGCGGGCAATGCCGACCTGACCCCGCTGGAAATACTGGTGCTGCACAACACCAACCACCGCGACCGTGAAAAACGGCTGACGGACATCTGCTTTCTGCTGAATATCGAAGATACGCATACGGTGAACTACGCGCTGCGCAAACTGCTGAAATCCGGCCTGCTAGAGGCCGAGAAACGCGGCAAAGAGGTATTCTATCGCACCTCCGCCAGCGGAGCCGAGCTGATAGAGACCTACCGCGCGGTGCGCAACACCTGCCTGATCGACAGCATGGGGCGCACCGATATCAAAGGCGACGACCTGCGCGAGATCGCGGCGCAGCTGCGCGCGATCTCGGGTCAGTATGATCAGGCCAGTCGCGCGGCGGCGTCGCTTTAACCGCGGCTGCCTAGGGTACTGGCGGCGCGGGCCAGTTCGGTGATCGCCGCCCAATCGCCCTTGCGCATCAGATTGTCCGGCGCGACCCAGCTGCCGCCCGCGCAAACCACATTAGGCAGAGACAGGTAGCTTTCCGCATTGGCAGGGCTCACGCCGCCCGTGGGGCAGAACCGCACCTGAGGCAGCGGCGAGGACAGCGATTTCAGGAAGGGCGCTCCACCCGCAGCTTCAGCAGGGAAGAACTTGAGCATATCATAGCCGCGTTCATAAAGACGCATCGCCTCCGACGCGGTGGCGGCACCGGGCAACATCGGCAGGCCCAGATCTTCGGCCGCTTGCAGCAGTTTATCCGTGGCACCGGGCGACACCCCAAAGGTCGCGCCCGCATCCACCGCACGTTTGACATCATCGGGGGTCAGCAACGTGCCCGCCCCGACAACGCCGCCTTCGACTTTGGCCATCTCGGCAATGACCTCAAGCGCGGCATCGGTGCGCAGCGTCACCTCTAGCGCGGGCAATCCGCCTGCGACCAAAGCTTCGGCCAGGGGGCGGGCGTGCAGCGCGTCATGCACCACCAGGACCGGCACGATGGGAGCACGTTTACAGATGGCATAGGCAGCGGCGCTGGCGTCTTGCGGGGTCATCGGATCATCCTCTGGTCAGGTTCAAATGCTGCTGGCGCCGGTATCAGCCGCGCCAACCGTGTTGCGGAAAGTGGCAAACAGCTCGCGCCCCTGCCCGTATTCATTGCCCGACAGATCAGCCGTGGCGACCGGGCGCTCCATCGCGCCGGGGGTCAGGACCGTCAGCTGCCCGTCGCGGGCGTCGACGCGCACGATATCACCGTCTTGCAAACGTGCAATCGGCCCGCCGTCCACCGCTTCGGGACACACGTGGATCGCGCTCAATACCTTGCCCGAAGCACCGGACATGCGCCCGTCGGTGACCAGCGCCACCTTCAGCCCGCGCGCCTGCAGGTTCGCCAGCACCGGCGTCAGGCTGTGCAATTCGGGCATGCCGTTGGCCTTGGGCCCCTGAAAACGTACGACGACGATGACATCCTCGTTGAACTCACCATTGCGATAGGCGTCTTTCACGCTTTCCTGATCATGGAACACGCGGATCGGGGCTTCGACGATGTGATGCTCCGGCTTCACGGCAGAGACTTTGGTGACCGCATTGCCAAGGTTCCCCGCCAGACGTTTCAACCCGCCGGTGGGCTGGAAAGGATCGCCAATGGGGCGCACGATCTTTTCGTTCAGCGTCTCAGTCGGGCCTGCGACCCATTCGATCGCGCCATCCTTGAGCTTGGGGTCTTGGGTGTAGCGCGACAGCCCGTCGCCCGCGATGGTCTTGACCTCGTCATGCAGCAAGCCGCCCGCCATGAGCTGACCGATCATAAAGCCCAAGCCCCCCGCCGCGTGGAAGTGGTTCACATCGGCCAAGCCGTTCGGATAGACCCGCGCCAGCAGCGGCGTGACATCGGCAAGGTCCGAGAAATCCTGCCAGTCCAGCACGATCCCACCGGCCCGCGCCATCGCGACAAGGTGGATCAGCAGGTTGGTCGACCCGCCCGTCGCATGCAGGCCGACGATGCCGTTCACATAGGCTTTTTCGTCCAGCACATCGCAAACGGGTGTGTATTCATTGCCCAGATGGCTGATCGCCAGCGCCCGCTGCGTACCCGCAACGGTCAGCGCATCACGCAGGGGCGTGTTGGGGTTCACAAAGGACGCGCCGGGCAGGTGCAGGCCCATGAACTCCATCAACATCTGGTTGGTGTTGGCGGTGCCATAGAAGGTGCAGGTGCCCGGCCCGTGGTAGGCCGCCATCTCCGACGCCATCAGCTCTTCGCGCGTGGCCTCGCCTGCGGCGAATTTCTGGCGCACGATCGCTTTCTCGTCGTTGGAGATACCCGAGGTCATCGGCCCCGCAGGCAGGAACACCGCCGGCAGATGCCCGAAAGCCTGCGCCGCGATCACCAGACCGGGCACGATCTTGTCACAGACCCCCAGATAGATCGCGGAATCGAAAGTGTTGTGGCTTAGCCCGACACCCGCCGCCATGGCGATGATGTCCCGCGAAAACAGGCTCAGTTCCATCCCCGGGGTGCCTTGGGTCACGCCGTCACACATGGCAGGCACGCCGCCTGCGACCTGTGCCGTCCCGCCCGCCGCGCGCGCGGTGTCGCGGATCAGGGTCGGAAAGCGTTCAAACGGCTGGTGTGCCGACAGCATGTCATTATAAGTCGTGATAATCCCGATATTGCCCGCCGATTGCGTCGCCAGCGCGGCTTGGTCCTGCCCCGCACCGGCATAGGCATGCGCCTGCCCGCTGCACGAAAGATGCGCCCGCGCCGGCCCTTCCTCGGCGGCGCGGCGCATCCGCGCCAGATAGGCACCCCGGCTTGGCGCGCTGCGTTCGATGATCCGGTCGGTGACACGGGCTACGGTATCGTTCAACATCATGCTTTCCTTCGTGACGTGGGTGGGCCTAAGGGCCTTCCTACAAAGACGTGAGTATGTTAGCGCTAACTTATCACGCACATGTGCCATTTGCAAACCCGTTGCGACCCTGGGTAAAACGAATGGCGAAAATTGTCTTTCCCCGCCAAAACAGGTGCCCTAAACAATTCGGATGACACAAATAGACCCTCCTTTCCTGATTGGCGTTGACGGAGGCGGCACCGGTTGCCGCGCCGCTGTTGCCACCCCCGATGGCCGTATCCTTGCCGAAGGCAAAGGCGGGCGGGCGAATGTCAGCACCGATTGCGCCACCGCGATCGACAGCGTGCTCACCGCGACGCGCAACGCGATAGAGAGCGCCGGTCTGGATGTCGCCGACATGCCCCGTGCCGTGGCTCATCTGGGGCTTGCGGGATACACGGGGCCGGAAATGGGCCCGCGCGTGCAGGCGGGTCTGCCCTTTGCCAAATCCGTCGTGACCGAAGACACCACCACCACCATCGTCGGTGCCGTCGGAGAGCAGGACTGCCACCTGATCGCCCTTGGCACCGGCACCATCGTGGGCCGCCAAAAGGCCGGCGTGCAGACCTGTATCGGCGGCTGGTGTTATCAGGTCTCGGATCAGGCGTCGGGTGCGTGGCTGGGGCATGGCGTGCTAGAGCAGACCTTGCTCGTCGTCGACGGGATCACCCCCGCCAGCCCCCTGTCGCAGCAGATGCTGGATAAATTCGGCGGTGGCGCGGGCATCGTGCAGTTCAGCCTCAAGGCGCGGCCCGGCGATTTCGCCACCCTTGCCCCCGATGTGGTACAGGCCGCCGCCGCGGGCGACAGCATCGGACGGGCGCTGATGGCAAGCGGGGCCGATTACCTGACCCGCGCCCTGATCGCGCTAGACCACCAGCCCGGCGGCCCGCTGTGCCTGACCGGCGGCGTCGGCCCCCATTACGCCGCCTATCTGCCCGACACGCAGACCGCCCATCTGGTCGAAACCAAAGGTCGCGCACTCGACGGGGCCGTCGCACTGGCCCTGCGCGCCGCGCGGGCATGACCGCCCCCCTCACCGCCTATACCGGCGCGCGCATTTTTGACGGGCACGATCTGCTGACCGGTCACGCACTTGTGGTGCACCCCGACGGCATCCCGCGCATCACACCCCTGACCGCGCTGCCGACGGGGGCCAAAACCCGGAGGCTCAACGGGGGCATCCTCTCCCCCGGGTTTGTGGATCTGCAAGTGAACGGCGGGGGCGGCGTGATGCTCAATAGCGCGCCCGATCTGGACACGCTGCACACCATGGCCGCCGCGCACCGACGGCTTGGCACCCGCGCATTTCTTTCCACGTTGATCACCGACACCCCCGCCCATAGCCGCGCTGCCATCACCGCCGTGGCAGAGGCGTTGCACCTGGGCATGCCGGGTATCGCGGGGCTCCACCTTGAAGGGCCGCATCTGAGCCTTGCCCGCAAAGGTGCCCATGACGGCAGCCTGATCCGCCCCCTGTCTGACGCTGATATGGCGATGCTGACCGATGCCGTGGCCCGGATCCCGAACCTGATGATGACCCTCGCCCCCGAAAACGCCACCCCCGATCAGATCGCGGCGCTGACGCAGGCGGGTGTGCTGGTGTCGCTGGGCCATAGCGATT
>NZ_DGMH01000007.1:4141-8454 GCF_002388305.1 Sulfitobacter sp. UBA4523 | reverse complement strand
CCGCTGGGCCATAGCGATTGCGACTATGACACCGCCATGCGCGCCTTCGACGCCGGTGCCCGCATGGCAACGCATCTGTTCAACGCCATGAGCCAGGCCAACGCGCGCAGTCCGGGGCTTGTGGGGGCGGCGCTTGATCATCCGCGCGTGGCATCCGGCCTGATTGCCGACGGGGTGCATGTACATCCGGCCATGATCCGCGCCGCACTTGCCGCCAACCGCGGCGCGGCAGAGGTGTTTCTGGTGACCGACGCGATGGCGACTGGCGGCTCTGATATCACCAGCTTCACCCTGAACGACCGCGAGATCCTGCGCCGCGACGGACGGTTGACGCTGGCCGATGGAACGCTGGCCGGGGCCGACCTGACCCTGCTGCAAGCCGTGCGCTATATGCACAACACCGTGGGCGAGCCGTTAGAGCGGGCGCTGGCCCGTGCCACAGTAATCCCTGCGCAACTGCTGGCGCACCCACCCGAAGCGGACAGCGTCGATGCGATGATCTGGATCAACGACGACCTGTCAGAACTGCACTGGCTGACCGAGCTGTAACGCCCGCCCACCCCGTGCCCACGAAAAAGGCGGCGCAGGTTTCCCGCGCCGCCCTATGTCTTTTGCGTCTATGTCTTTTGCGTCAGTCACGCGTCGCGCAACGCCCCGATGATCTGGTCGAACGCCTCACGCGCCTTGGCGCGCATTTCGTCGTCCGTGGCATCCTGAATAGGATGCGGCACCAGCACATAGCGCGCGCCCTCCATGCCTAAGGCCTTGCGCTGCGTTTCAGCGGCTTGGCCAAACACGCTTGAAGCGATGGAAACAGACGGGATCCCCTGGATTTCGAACCAGACTGTATCGTGCATACTGCACGTGGTACATGATCCTCAGTCCGCCAGCCCTTCGACCAGAAAGTCGCATTCATCGCGGATCTGGTGGCGCAGCGTGTCGGGGCACGGCTTGGCGAAAGTCGGCTTGGTATAGTGCCGGATCTCAACGCCGGGTGCGTTTTCGGTCAACAACCTGTCCAGTTCATCCAGCAAGATATTGCCGCGCGGCTTGCTGATGTTCAGCAGCCCGACAACCCCCTGCACCGAACCGGACCGTTCGCTGATCTGACGCGCGACGGGGACACGTTCGTCCGTCGGGTCAAGAATTATTGTCATTCACGTCCTCCTCTGCTGTAAAAGCTAGCCTAGATCGATCTTTCTGGAAACGGAAATCGACCCCACCTCCCCCGTGGCCCACCCGTGGAACGCGGACGAGAATTTGCCCGCATCGCCACCGGCCACGACGATATGGATATATTCCTTGCCCGCAAATTTAGGGGCCAACTGCGCCAGCTTTTCCGGCCCCATGCGTTCCGCGTCCGCCACGGGGATACCCGCGCCCGAATGGTCATCCTGCACCATCTCCGACAAGGGGCGCGCCGTGACCTCTTGGATACGGTCGCGCAGCCTGTCCTTGGAGTAGGGGCCATCGACGGTCAGCGTCTGGATATGCTCGGGGCAAACCACCAGCAGCGCGTCAATCGGCAGGTTGTGCATCTTCGGCAGGAAAACCCCTTCAAGCCCCTGCCCCAACGACCCCGCGATCTGGTCCGGCCTGCGCGAGGTCTGGTCCACCAGATGCACCGGCCCGCCCGTCATGGCAAAGACAGTCACGACCGAATCCTCCGCCTTGAACCCGCGTTCCACATGCAGCGGCTCCCATGGCGAGGCCGCCTCGTTCTCCGCAAAGCACATGGTGTATTTCATCGGATTGCCCAGAACAGACCGTTCGACCCCGCCCGTGGTGGCCCCGCCGACATTGCGGATGATCAGCCGCAGCGCGCGCCCGATGGTGGCATTGGCACGGTTCCCCGCGCCCAAAGCGCCCAAGCCGCCGTTCAGCCCGATCTTGTCCACGATCGGCCCGTTCACGACCATGACCGTCGCCGCGCCCATCGTCGTGGCGGTGACCCCGTGGACGTTGAATTCATCCGTGCAGACGGCTTCGACGGCTGCGATCACCACGGGCAGGTATTCAGGCTTACACCCCGCCATCACCGCGTTGATCGCGATCTTTTCGACCGTGGCGATGCCCATGTTTGGCGGCACCGTGGCAATCACATCCTGCGGATCACGATGCGTCCCCTCTAGCATGCGGATCACCCGTTCGGGCGTCGGCGGCACCAAGGGCAACCCGTCCGAGAAGCCCTGATCGAACATGAATTCCGCCATGTCATCGCCGCTGGCGACCTCTACCTTGCGGGCGCGCAGACGGCTGCCTTCGGCCTCTGCCCGCAGCGCGTCGTAGACCTCGGGGTCAAAGTGTTTCGACCCGCATCCCGGACGCCAGGCGGGCAGGCTGTCCCAATCGACTTGCGCCGCAGCTTTGCCCGTCGCACGGGCCATCTGGTCGGACAATGCCTGCCAGTCATCGCGCACGAAGCCTTCAAAGTGGGTCACGACAGCGCCGCTTTCATCAATCCAGTAGAGCGCGGGCACGATCTCGAAATCCCAGTCGAACGAGGTCTTGCAGCCCGCATCCTCAAGCACCGGCATGGTCAGCCCGTGGCGCTGCGCGAAATCGCCGTTCTTCTCGCCAGATTGCCCCGGCACCAGAAACCGCACCGCATCGCCATAGGCCTGCGACAGCGCCTGCAGCACCGGCCCCACGATATTGCAGGTCTCGCAATCCTCTTTCACGAAACAGACCAGCGCAGGGCCCGTGCCGTCAAAAAAGTGGGCCGCGCCTTGCAGATCCTTCAGGGTAAATTCCGGTTTCCGATCACTCATGTCGCCCCCTCCCAAGTATGCCGCTGCATACTGTGGGGGATCGTCAGGCATGTCCAGACAGCTTGGCGGAGACGGATGGGAATCGAACCCACCACACGCCGTATCGACGCGTCCATGGTTTTGAAGACCAGGGAAGCCACCAGACTCCGGTCGTCTCCGCGTTGCCACACCGTAGCCCTGCCGCAGGGCAAGCGAAAGCCTAATGCGCCTGCGGCGCGATCTGCCGCGTGTCACCATCGCGCAGCGTCATACCAAGCGCATCCAGATGCTCAAGCAGCGGCACGATGAACTTGCGGGTGGTGCCCAAGGCGGTGCGCGCTGCGCTGGTGGTAAAGGCCGTGGGCGGGGGGAAGCTTGCCGCAAGGCTCCGCTGCGCTTGGCCGATGGTCGCCTCGTGAAACACGACCTGCTGTTTCAGCGCGATATTCGCCAAGGACACCAACCGCCCCTGCGCCACCATCAGCGCGATCAGATCCGCGTCATCAGGCGCATCGAACTGCCGCACATCAGGGGGGGAGGTGCCGCCTGCGCGCATACTCTCTTCGATCTCCGTCAGGCGGGCAAGCTGTTGCGGAGCAAGCGCTGCAAAGGGGTCATGCCGTGCGAGACTGACCAAACCGTCGCGCAAAACAACCTCTCCGCCCCTAACCAATTCGGTTTGGGCGAAAGGCACCAACCCCCGCAGCGGCGTCACCCGTTGCAGCATCGAAAGCGCCGCTCCCTGCTTGATCGGCTGGTCGGTGTGAAAGCGCTGCAAAGCCGCCACCACCGCCGTCTGTACCGTGGCGAGGTCGTCGGCCAGCGCGATATGGTCCGGCGATAGCCGCACAACGCCTGTGGGCAGCGCAGCCGTCGCATCGCAGCGCGCCAACCGTACAAGATCAGACCACAGCGCCACCCCGCGCCCCTGCGCACAAAGCGCTGCGGCAAGGGCGGTACCATCCTGCTGCTGTGCCGCCTGCATCACCGCCAACCGCCGTCTGTCTCCCGCCCCGACTGCCGTGGCCTGCGGGTCAAGGATCACCGCGCCCGCCAGCGTCGCCACAGGGGAAAGCTGGCGCAACACCGCCGCCTGCCCCGCGAACCCCACCACGGGGCGTTTGAAGCGCAGCTGCCCCAGCCCCGCGCCCCCCGGTGCGATCTGGCCACCGCCCATCAGCCGCAGGGTCGCGACCTCATGCGCCGTGCCCCACAGCACGCGCAAATCCTGCATATGTTTGACCGGTCGCGGTGCCGTGTCAGAGACGGTCAACCACACATCCATACAAAGCGTCACCCCCTGCCCGCCCGTACAGATCACATCACCGCGGGCAATATCCTCGAGCGCGATACCGCGCAGGTTCACCGCGACCCGCTCGCCCGCCGCGACCCTCTCCCGCGCCGCGCCGCGTGCTTGCAGGCCACGTACCACCGTGGCCGCACCGCTTGGCTGCACGGTCAACGCCGCGCCAACCGCCAACGCGCCACCAAGCAGCGTGCCCGTCACCACCGTTCCGCGTCCCGCCAGTGTGAACGCGCGGTCCACCGGCAGGAACGCCCCCA
>NZ_DGMH01000007.1:484-4079 GCF_002388305.1 Sulfitobacter sp. UBA4523 | reverse complement strand
CCCATCGGCGCGGCCCGCGCGGGCAAAGCGTTGAACCGCCGCGCCAAGACCTGCCGCAGATGATCTGTCCCGCCAGCGGTCGTGGCTGAACAGGGCACCAGTTCGGCCCCGGTAACGCCTTGCGCGGCAAGGGTATCCGCAATTTCCGCCAGACGGGCGGGCAATGTCGCGTCGGGGATCAAATCCACCTTGGTCACCGCAACCACCGCCACGGGCACCTGCAACAGTCTTGCGATCTGCACATGCTCGCGCGTTTGCGCGGCGATGCCCTCCACGGCCGAGACGACCAGCATCGCGCCCTGCGCGCCGCTCGCACCCGACACCATGGTGCGGATGAAATCCTCGTGCCCCGGCGCATCAATCAGATCGAGCGTCCCACCCGCCATCTCGCAATGGGCAAAGCCTAGCGCGATCGACAGGCCACGGGCTTTTTCCTCGGCCAGCCGGTCCGTCTCCATCCCCGTGAGCGCGCGCACCAGCGCCGTCTTGCCATGATCCACATGGCCGATCACGATCACGCAGGCCGATGTCATGTGGCGGCGATCGCGCCCAGCGCCGCGACGATATCGGGCAGTTCGTCATCCGTTACCGTACGCATGTCCAGCCACAGCTTGCCCTGATGGATACGCCCGACAATGGGTACCACCCCGCCCCGTAAACGATCCGCAAGGGTTTCAGCAGACAGCGCGGCAGAGGCCACGACAACACTGAAACTGTCCAGGTCCTGCTGCGGCAGCGACCCGCCGCCGACATAGGCGGCTGACGCCATCACCTCAACATCCACCCCCTTCACCGCAGCGAGGGAACCCGCGAGCCTTTGCGCCCGCGCCTCTACCTCTGCCAAAGGCTGCGAGAGCGCGCGCAAGACCGGCACCCGCGCCAGCGGATCATGGGGCGGCAGGTAAAGACGCAAGGTCGCCTCGAGCGCGGCCAGCGACAGCTTGTCGATGCGCAACGCCCGCAGCAACGGGTGCTTGCGTAGCCCCGCGATAATATCCGCCCGTCCCGCGATGATCCCCGCCTGCGGCCCACCAAGCAGCTTGTCGCCCGAGAACATGACCAGATCGACACCCGCTTTGAGGATATCCGCCACCACGGGTTCGTCGCGCAGCCCAAAGGGGGCAAGGTCAATCAGCACGCCGCTGCCCAGATCCTCCATCAGAATCAGATCCCGCTCCGCCGCAAGTTGCGCCAAATCATTGCGGGACGGGGCAGAGGTGAAGCCCACAATTCGAAAGTTGCTGGTGTGGCTTTTCAACAGAACCGCCGTATCCTCGTCCACCGCATCGGCATAATCGCTAAGCCGCGTTTTATTCGTGGCACCGACCTCTCTCAGCTCTGCACCGCTTTGCGCGATCACATCGGGCAGACGGAAAGACCCGCCAATCTCGATCAGCTCCCCGCGCGATGCGATCACCTTGCGCCCCGCGGCGCTGCCCATCAGCGCCAAGACCACCGCCGCGGCGCAGTTGTTCACGATCAGCGCCGCCTCAGCGCCCGTCAACTGACAGATCAGCGCCTCGGCATGGTCATAGCGCGACCCGCGCTTTCCGGTTTTCAGGTTCAGCTCAAGGTTCGAAGGCCGCGCAGCGATCTGATCCATCGCCTGCAGCGCCTCGGGGGCAAGACGGGCGCGGCCCAGATTGGTGTGGATGATGATACCCGTGGCATTGATGACAGGGCGAAGGTTCGGCTGGCGGGCTGCCTTTATCCGGTCGGCAATTCTATGGGCAAAGGGTTCACTGGCGAAATCGGGCAAGCCGACCACCCCGCCGCCCCGAATATCATGGCGCAGCTGGTCGAGCGTTTCGCGCAGGGCGCGGCGCACCTCGTCGTGGCTGTAGGTCGCAACCAAAGACGCCACATGCGGTTGCTGCAACAGCGTATCGATCTGTGGCAAATGTCTAAGCTGGCTGTTCACGCGTCACGCCCCCCGATGGCTGAACGCGCAGTGTAATCGCGCGGGCCACGGGGGCAAGCCGGAACGCAGACCACAGGCAGGCGACAAAGAGGCCTGCCGGGCGGGTTACGCCGCCAGCGCTTCCTTCACCGCGATGTCGGCCATCTGCAAAATCGCCTCGCGGCTATCGGCGACGGCGATAAAGCGGCCGTTGTGGCAGAACTTTGCCCCCTTGACGCCTGATGCTTCCTCAAGCGCGGCGTCTTTTTGACCCGCCCAAGCGACCGGAAGATCAGCGCGGTTCTCGAACGTATCATCCCCCGACCGGATCGTTGTCAGCGTCCATTCCTCGCCGCGCGGGTGGATGACGAACAGCAGATGATCCGCCCCCGCCTTCACCACGGCCCCGCGAAACGGCATGCCCATGGGCAGGTCCAGCACATGCCCTTCACCCGCGGCATCAATGGCGGTCATGACCATCGCTTCGGCGCGGAACTTGGCGGCTTTGCGACGGATCGACGCTTCGACAAAGGCGCGCGCAATGGGCAAGGCGGCGGCAAAGGCGCGGTCGTCCACGCCTTCCTCGCGGTCATCGAAGACGGGTTTCAGGCTTTCCAACAGCGCGGGCAAGGTCAGACCGGCAAACAGCGGCCCCGCCTCTGACGCGTTGACGGCACCATTGTCCAGCAGGTCGATCGGCAGAACAAACCCGCGATCGAAACTGTCGTGGATGGCATTCACATCCGCCTCGGGCACGTCGAGCGCGCGCAGATAATCATGCCCGTAATGCGCCCAGATCAGCCCGAAAGAGCTATAGGGCTGCCCGTCTTCACGCAGCGGATTGGGACGTTGATGGTGATCGAAAATCCCTGCCTCGGCATCAAAGTCACCGCCCACGTCGTAGATGATGCGCCCCTCGGCCGGTGTGATCAGCGCCTTGTCGCGGCTGCGCAGCACCGTGGCGTCTGGAAACAGCCGCGTCAGGATGACAGAGGATAGGAGTTCATCCGCATGAAAACCGCCTGAGTGGGTCACGAGTTGGGTGATCGTCATGTTTCTGTACCTTTGCGCATCTGTTCAGCAGGTCGAAATGAAAACGGGCGACCGTGCGAGGGGCCGCCCTGTGAATATGTATTGCTCACACCGCCCGTCACGGGCCTAGCATAAGAAAACGTAGAAAGAGTTAATGCGTCCAGGCCCCGCGGCGCCCTGTGGCGAAATTCTCGCCATAGCCGCCGGCGCGGACATTCGCGCGGCGTTTGTTGGGGTCTTGCACCAGCGCGTCGATGTTGTGATCGCGGGCGTATTCCACCGCTTCTTCCTTGGTGGCGAACTGCAAACGCACCTGCGTTTGCGTGTCCTTCGACGAGGTCCAGCCCATCAACGGGTCAATCTCGCGCGCGTGCTCTGGGTCGAATTCCAGCAACCAGACACGGGTTTTGGCCGTGCCAGAGGACATGGCAGTTCGGGAAGGCTGATAAATACGCGCGCGCATAGCTGAATCTCCGCTGTGATCAGGCGGTTTATCAGCCAAATACGGCCAAGGATCAAGGCATCACAGTGATTTGTGCCGAATTCGCGTTACATATGCTGCGGCGCAGCATAGACTGACTTCATGCAATCGGAGCACCTCTCATGACCCCCCTGACCCTGATGACGCTCAATGCCAACCTCGCCAAGCTGATGATCGACACT
>NZ_DGMH01000007.1:0-422 GCF_002388305.1 Sulfitobacter sp. UBA4523 | reverse complement strand
CCAAGCTGATGATCGACACCCAAGCCGTTATGACGCTTAGACTTTTGGGGATGGCCGGTGCCCTCCCCCAGACCCGCGGAGAGAACGCCCGCATGGTGAATGAAAAAGGCCCCGCCATGGCCAAAGCCTATCAGGCGGCCACCAAAGCCGCCTTTGCCGGGGGCACGCCCGACCAGATTTTCTCGGCCGCGATGGTGCCGGTCAGCAAAAAGGTTAGCGCCAACCGCAAGCGACTGACCAAATAAGCCTGCGACGAAAGCGACATATGCGCGTCGCGCAAGGCTCAGCCCCTTGAACCCGCGCGAAAACATGACACCTTAGGGAACACCCCCAAAGGACGATGTTATGGCCTACGCCCACTCTGACAGTCTGCCCGAGCGCAAAGACGCCTATCTTGCCAATCCCGCGCCCAACGTGCGCGA
>NZ_DGMH01000046.1:0-2991 GCF_002388305.1 Sulfitobacter sp. UBA4523 | reverse complement strand
TGCGACTTTCTGGTCGCACCATGCACCGCCCATTCTTCCGCATCGGGCTCTGGGCTCTCCGCCAACATGGTGCGCGTCTCGGTCCAAATATGATCCTCGCCGCATGCGGCGCTGATCCAGCGCCCATGCAGCCGCCCGCCATTATAGGCGGCAAGGCAAGCCACATAGATGCGCGGTTCATCCGCGCCTTGTCCGGTGGTAAATCCGAGAACTGCTGGTGTCTGCGAGGTGGTCACGGGTCTGGTCTCCTGTTCTGGCCGCCCCGTCATTCCTTTCCCGGCAGGCGGGTGGGGTCGGCCGGAACAAGTGTCCGCCAGGGTGCATAAGGGCGGCGCGCAAGGAGGCTAGGTAGGACGTCTCAAGAGATCAGAACGGCTCAATGCCACCGCCGCCTTGCGCGGGGACCGCGCGCTGGCAGACACGCCGTCCGACCCCACCCGTCTGCAGGGAGAGATATTGAGGCTTTAGAACAGATTCGTAGCGCTCACGGATGCCTTCATCCTGGCGGGCTGCGAACGTAACTGTTGAAGGGAGCCGTCTCAGACGATCCAGACCGCCCTGTCTGGCGCAAATACTGCATGCCTTGCGGAACAATCGCCAGAGGAACCATTCATGATCCCGAAGCAAAAAGACTTCTTCAACCCCGCTCATCATAGCGAACGAGAGTCGATTAAGCACCTCGCTCAGCTTCTCGAGGCCCTATTCGAGAAACAGCCCGCTGCTCTCGAATGCTATTTTGTGGACACATTGGTGGACGATCCGGATCAATGGGAAAAACTCAGGAAAGCTCTGCGCGACCGCTATGCTGGCTCTCTAAATATTGTCCTGCACCCCGACATCTTCCAGGACTGCTGGACTCAGGATGAAGTGGAAGCTGATGTTGTTTCTCGCGGTTGGACGTGGAATCGCCCACCTGTTCATCAACAAAAGAATTGGCGAACACATGCCTATCACATACAACGGGCCGGCTTAGATGACCCATTGGCGTTCGACGTGCGTATTGCATGGTCGAAAGTCGTCTGAGAGCGGTACAGCAGGTGCCTGGTGGTAACCAGCGCGATTGCGCGGACTGCAGCTAAGCCTCTGGCGACTCAAACATCGCGCCGGTAAAGCTATCGCCATGTCGCTCCATATTCGAACCTTTCGTGAATCTGATCGCCGGGCGGCTATATCGCTTTGGCAGAGTTGCGATCTCATACGACCGTGGAACAATCCATCATTGGATATTGATCGGGCTGTAAAAACCCGCTCATCGACCCTATTGGTCGGCGAGAAAAAAGCGAACCGCATCGCGTCGATTATGGCTGGCTATGATGGCCATCGGGGGTGGATCTACTATCTCGCGGTTGATGCTTCTGAAAGAACTCGCGGATATGGCCGCGAAATGATGCTTGAGGCCGAGTTGTGGCTACGCTCACAGTCCACACCGAAACTACAATTGATGGTCCGCAGTGACAATCAAACTGCGACGGCGTTCTACACAGCTCTTGGGTATGAGCGTCAGGATGTTTCTGTATATGGCAAACACTTGAACGATTAGGCGGTTCTCTTAGCAGCGGTTTTGAAGGCTTTGCGCCCGTGCCCCCTTGGCGCAGCCAATGGGAAGCGCGGCGCAGCAACACGCCGGGAAACTTCCGCAGCACGGCTTCGTGAGCAGTCGTGACGGGAGGTTTTCCGGGCCGGCGGACTTACTCACTTTAGGCAAGAGAGGCAAAGTGCGCGAGACCGGCGAACAGCCCCGGCAATTGCCGGGCGTGGAGCAAGGCGTCGCCGAGGCGAAAATAAACCGATGAAAGGGCCGTGAGAAAAATAGAGGTATGTCCCTCGGACGATTACCAAGGTCCCTTTTGGAGCAAGGCTCTGTAGCCGCCATCTCGTAGTTTGATTGCAGAACGCCACCAGGCCCGAACTTTATCTTTCATATCGCGCCGGTGCGGTGTCCATTCTTCATTCACACGTTTTTTCCCATAGATAATTTCCGCGGCGTGCCGAAGATTGAGGCCAGCATCTTTCGCATCAAGGCAGATCAAGCCATTCCGCAAAAGTTTGCTCCGCTCCGACCAGACAACGGGACGTAGAACCGGATCAACCACTCGCTCAGCCCTGCGCCAGGCCTTGTAACGGTCCTCAACATCTCCCGGTCCTCGAACATGATAGTTCATACGCATGGGCGAGGCTGACAACAGAGACGCCCCAAGGCACCGCACCTGAACAGCCAGCCCCTCCCCCTTTACCAAAAGGTGCTCATGCCCATTGCAGTCAGTTAGGTGGCGTATGTCGCACGCTTTTACCGATCGCTCGAACAACTCGTCACGATCGCCTGGCGCTTTGGGTGTCACCATGACCCGGATCGGATTTGGAAAGGTCTCATCGGACCAGAACAGATCTGCACGTAGTGCTGTATGGTCTGGATTGGGAAAGAAAATGAGCCCCCAAGCCTCTGCCTCCAGCTGAGGACTTCGCAGTTTCAATAGTGTTAGCCGAGGCGCGTATTCAATAAGGGAGACGACATCTTCTTGCCTGCGGTAGGCGGCTTCCTGAAAGACTACGTGACGTCTCAAATGCTCATAGGCCCAGCCGCGCCGCGTTAAGTTGACCATATAGTCGTACTTCGGCAAATACTCTGCCAAGCTGGTAAACGTCCTAGGCATCGCCCCTCCCCGAACACAACCTCCAGCAGAATTCGTGCCATCTTGCGCGAAAAGATCTAATGGGGGGCAGCATACCTGCCTCAGGACGCCTAGGCCGCAATCCAGGCACGAGCACGAAAAACCCAAAGGTTTCTGCGACCGATGTCCTGCTTTTCACTAATTTCCACAGATTTTACCGAAAATATCAAGAAAACTGGTACGCAGACGGTACGCTGGCGCAGCTTCAAAATTCAGACACAAAAAATGCCCCTGAAATCCGCAAGGAAATCAGGGGCTTAGTGGGTGCGGGAGTAGGATTTGAACCTACGACCTTCAGGTTATGAGCCTGACGAGCTACCGG
>NZ_DGMH01000065.1:157726-188291 GCF_002388305.1 Sulfitobacter sp. UBA4523 | reverse complement strand
ATCATGCAGCCCTTCGGCGACCGGTCGAAAGTGGTGATCGAACCGATGCTGACCGATCAATGGTTTGTCGAGACCTCGAAGATCGTGCAACCCGCCATCGACGCGGTGCGCAACGGCGAGGTGCAGATCCTGCCCGAACAGGACCGCAAGGTGTATTTCAACTGGCTGGAAAACATCGAACCCTGGTGCATCTCGCGCCAATTGTGGTGGGGCCACCAGATCCCTGTGTGGTTCGACGACGAGGGCAAGGAATACTGCGCGGCAACCGAAGCCGAAGCGCAGGCGATGGCCCCCGGCAAGACGCTCACCCGCGACCCTGATGTTCTCGACACGTGGTTCTCCTCGGGCCTCTGGCCCATCGGTACGCTCGGCTGGCCAGAACAGACCGATGAGCTGGCGAAATACTTCCCCACTTCAGTGCTGATCACCGGCTTTGACATTATCTTTTTCTGGGTCGCCCGGATGATGATGATGCAATACGCCGTGGTCGATCAAAAGCCGTTTGATACAGTCTATGTCCACGCGCTGGTGCGCGACGAGAAGGGCAAGAAGATGTCCAAATCGCTTGGCAACGTGCTGGACCCGCTGGACCTGATCGATGAATACGGCGCGGATGCGGTGCGCTTTACCCTGACGGCAATGGCCGCCATGGGGCGCGACCTGAAACTGTCCACCGCACGCATCGCGGGCTACCGCAACTTCGGCACCAAACTGTGGAACGCCCACCGTTTCGCCGAAATGAACGGCGTGTTCGAGGACAGCGTCGCGGCAGTGACCTACACCAGCCACACCCAGGTCGATCACACGCTGAACAAATGGATCATCGGCGAAACCGCCCGCGTCCGCGAAGAGGTCGACGCCGCACTGGACAACTACCGTTTCAACGACGCGGCCAATGCGCTTTATGCCTTTGTCTGGGGCAAGGTCTGCGACTGGTACGTTGAACTCTCCAAACCCCTGCTGCAAGACGACGCGCCAGAGGCCGCCGAGACTCGCCAGACGCTGAAATGGGTGCTGGATCAATGCCTTGTGCTGCTCCACCCGATCATGCCCTACATCACCGAGGAACTGTGGCAGACCACGGCGACCCGTTCCAAGATGCTGGTGCATGGCGACTGGCCGACCTACAGCACCGCCGAGATGCTGGACGCCGACGCCGACCGCGAACTCAACTGGGTGATCAGCCTGATCGAATCCATTCGTTCAGCACGTCAACAGATGCATGTGCCTGCGGGGCTCAAAGTGCCCATGCTCTATACCGACATGGACGCTGCCGGCCAAACCGCATGGGACCGCAACGAGGCGATGATCAAACGTCTGGGGCGGGTCGAAACCCTTGAGAAGACAGAGAGCTTCCCCAAAGGCACCGTCTCCATCGCCGCACCGGGCGCGAGCTTTGGCCTGCCGCTTGCGGGGCTGATCGATATCGATGCGGAAAAAGCGCGTCTGCAAAAGTCGCTCGACAAGCTGGGTAAAGAAATCGGCGGGCTGAAAGGGCGTCTGAACAACCCCAAATTCGCCGCCTCCGCCCCGGCGGAGGTCGTCGCCGAAGCCCAAAGCAACCTTGATGCGCGTCAGGAAGAAGCAGACCAGCTTCAGGCCGCTCTGAACCGTTTGGCAGAGCTGGGATAATCAGCACCGCTTCCAAATGGCTTTAAATCCTCGCCGAAGGCAAAAGTCTCTTTTGACGCTCCAAAAGATGCCTTCGGCGAGGATTTTTTTACCATTTGGAAACGAATACCGGCGCAAGATACGCCTGCGGTCCTCGCTGGGAAGCAAAGATCGTCCATTTGGAAGGCCCCGTCTGAGCGATCAGGCGGGGCTGACTTTTTTGCGGCGCTAGTCTTTGAAGACCGCGGGGCGTTTGCCGAACTCGGCGGCGATGACTTCCATTTGGTGCGGGCGTCCCAGCAGCGCCGCCTGTTCACGGGATTCCGCGCGCAAAACCTCTGTTTCGGTTCCCGTCTCTGCCAAGGCGGTCAGACGTTTGGCGGCCTTGATCGCGCTTGGACTTTTGCCCGCGATGGTGGTGGCAAGCGCCATCGCGGCGGCCAGCGGGTCTTCGGCGATCTGGGTGATGAGCCCCCAGCGTTCGGCTTGCTCTGCCCCGATGGGTTGCGCGGTATAGGTCATCAGGCGCAGCACGTCGCCGCGCACCAGTTTGGGCAGCAGGACCATGCCGCCCATGTCCGGGACGATGCCCCATTTCATCTCCATCACCGCCATTTCGGTATCAGGGGCCGCGATGCGGATATCGGCCCCGAGCGCGAGTTGCAGGCCCGCGCCGTAGGTCTTGCCATGCAGCGCCGCGATCACTGGCACGCCGACGCGGGTCCAGACCATCGCGACCTCTTGCCACTGGTTGGTGGTGCCGTCGCCATGGGTACGCGTCATCATCCGTTCCGTCGGGTCACCGCCCGCCAGCGCCCCCATATTGCCGATGTCGATGCCTGCGCAGAACGCCCGGCCCTCGCCCGAGATCACGACGGCACGCGCGTTCGATGCAGCGACCTCGTTCCCGGCGGCGATGACGGCGTCGATCATATCCTGATCAACGGCGTTCATTTTATCGGCGCGGGTCAGGCGCACATGGGCGATGTGATTGTCATAGGTAACGGAAACGCGGCTCATTGGGTCCTCCTTGAATTTTCGTGAGTTTGGGCATGAAGCCCGCGTGTTGCAAAGCGAAACGCTACGGCATCCAAAACCGCACGCGGGCATGCTGATGTCACTTGCCCGAAGCAGGTCAGATGCAGTAGCTGATCCCCATGACACAGTATCGCCTCACCCCGCTTGCCGACGCCCTGCCCTCTACCGTGCCCTTTGTCGGCCCCGAAACGCAGGAGCGCGCCATGGGGCGCGCCTTTGATGCGCGGTTGGGGGCGAACGAGAACGTCTTTGGCCCCTCTCCCCGCGCGATAGAAGCGATGGCGCAGGCACAGCAGTGGATGTACGGCGACCCGGAAAGCCACGACCTGCGCGCAGCACTTGCGGCGCATCATGGTATCTCGCCCGCCAACATCATCGTGGGCGAAGGGATCGACGGGTTGCTGGGCTATCTGGTGCGGCTCATGGTGACGGAGGGTGACGCGGTCGTGACCTCGGACGGGGCCTATCCGACATTCAATTATCACGTGGCAGGCTTTGGCGGTGTGCTGCATAAGGTGCCCTATGCCGGTGATCACGAGGATCCTGCGGCCCTATTTGCCAAAGCTGCCGAGGTAGATGCCAAGCTGGTCTATCTGGCGAACCCCGACAACCCCATGGGCAGCTGGCATGAAGGGCCCGTCATTTCCAGCGCACTAGAGGCATTGCCGAAGGGCTGTCTGCTGGTGCTGGACGAGGCCTATATCGATTGCGCCCCCGAGGGCACCGCCCCCGATCTTGTCGCCGATGACCCGCGTCTCATCCGGATGCGGACCTTCTCCAAGGCCCATGGTCTGGCAGGGGCGCGGGTTGGCTATGCCATCGGCGCACCGGATCTGATCACAGCCTTCGGGAAGGTGCGCAACCATTTCGGGATGAACCGCGCGGCCCAGGCCGGGGCGCTTGCAGCCTTGCAGGACAGCGACTGGCTGGCCCATGTGCAGGCTCGAATCGCTGAGGCGCGGGACCGGATTGCGCAGATCGCTGCGGATAACGGGTTGATCGCCCTCCCCTCTGCCGCGAATTTCGTGGCGATTGATTGCGGGGCGGACGGCAGCTTTGCCAAGGCGGTACTGGACGGTTTGGTGGCGCGCGGCGTCTTTGTGCGCATGCCCTTCGCGGCGCCGCAGAACCGCTGTATTCGTGTCAGCGGCGGCACGCCAGAAAACCTTGATGCCTTTGCCGCGGCGTTGCCGGGTGCCCTTGAGGATGCGAAAAAAGGCTGACGTAGCGCATATCCCGCCTATGCTGGGCCATGATCCAGTTGCGAGGTGGCATCATGCGCTCTTCCGACCGCGGCCAATCGGCCCCTAACTATACCAGCGCCTGCGTCGTGATGTTCGGCGTCAATATCCTGTGGGTTTTCGTTGTGATCTGGGCGCTGTGGGGCTTGCTGGCGGTGGCGCTGTCGGGCTGGGCCGTCAATGCCATGATCGATCGCATAGCCGCGCGACGGGGCTAGGCCCCGCCGATCACCTTCGCCGCCGCCTCTAGCGCGCCGGAGCCGCGTTTGATCCCGAGTGCGGACATCCCGGCCTCTATCCCGCCGAGCATCCCCATGATCATCTGACCGTTCACGTGCCCCATGTGGCCCAGACGGAAGAAACCGTGGCTTTCGGGGCTGCCCTTGGGAGCCATGCCCAGACCGATGCCGAGGGTCAGGCCGATGTTGCCTTCGACCCAGTCGCGCAGCTCTGTCGCATGGGGGGCCTTGAGCCGCAGCGCTGTCACCGCATGGCTGCGCAAAGCGGGATCGGCGATGTTCAGGGAAAGATCGCCCTCTGCCCCCCACGCGTCACAGGCCGCCCACACCGCGCGCGCCAAGGTCTCGTGACGCAGCCAGACGGCTTCCAGCCCCTCGTCGTGGATCAAATCCAGCGCCGCGCGCAGGCCGTAGATATGGTGCGTGGGGGCTGTGCCGCAGTGGTACTGGTAGAACTCCTCGGGATTGGCGCGCGGGGTCCAGTCCCAGAAACGGCTGACCCGTGGCATCGCATCGCGCACCGCAGCCGCACGGTCGTTGAAAAAGACGAAGCTTACGCCGGGCGGGACCATCAGCCCCTTCTGGCAGGCGGTGACCATGACATCGGCCCCCCAATTGTCCATCTCGAAGCGGTCACAGGCGAAGGACGCGATACAGTCCACCATCAGCAGCGCGGGGTGATCTGCCGCATCCAGTGCCGCGCGCAGACCGGCGATGTCATTGACCACCGAGGTCGAGGTATCCACGTGCACGGCCAGCACGGCTTTGATCTCGTGGTTGGTGTCCGCCTCAAGACGATCGGCGATCTGGTCGATGTCCATTGTGGATTGCAGGCCGAAATCCATCACCTCGACATCTGCCCCGATCCCCGTGGCGGCATCACCCCAGCCGTGGCCGAACCGCCCTGTCGCGGGCACCAGCACCTTGTCACCGGGGGCTACGACATTGCTCAGCGATGCCTCCCAAGCGGCGTGGCCGTTGCCAATATACATCGCCACCTGATGCTGCGTGCCCGCGATACGGCGCAGATCCTCCATCAACGGCGGCATCATATCGACGATCTCACCGGCATAGATATTGGGGGCCGGACGGTGCATCGCGTTCAACACAGCCTCGGGCATGACCGACGGACCGGGGATCGCGAGGTAGCCGCGCCCTTGTGACAGGTTGGGAAGTTTCGGCATGACACGGGGGCCCTTCAGCAGGAAAAATCTCTTGCAACTTATCCGCAGCCAGCGCCGCGTCAATCACACAAAGCGCGCAGGCAGCTTGCCCTGCCCCCAAGGGCTGCGTAAACCCGTAACTGTATATGCCCAAAGGAACCGGCCTTTATATGAGTGATGTGACCTATACCTCGCGCGAACTGCTGACCTGGCTTTGGCGCGACTATCTGAAAAAGCATATGTGGGTGCTGCTTGTCGCGGTCATTTTCATGTCGATCGAGGCCTCGACCATGGGCGGCTTGGCAAAGCTGATGCAGCCGATGTTCGATAAGGTCTTCGTCGCGGGTGAGAAAGGCGCATTGCTCTGGGTTGGTTTGGTGCTGGTGGGCATTTTCGTCCTGCGCGCCGTGTCGGGTGTGGTGCAAAAGGTGCTGCTGACACGCATCAAGCAGAAGTCGGCGGCGGATATGCGGATCGATCTGCTGGACCGGATGATGGTGCAGGACGGTGCCTTTCACCAACAGAACCCCCCGGGTTTTCTGATCCAGCGCGTGCAATCGGATGTGAATGCCATCGGGTCGGTCTGGCAGGCGGTGATCACCGGTGCCGGTCGCGACTTGATCGGGCTGATCGTGTTGCTCGGTGTCGCGATCTCTATCGACCCGGTCTGGGCGCTGCTGGCCTGCATCGGTCTGCCGCTGATGGTCATGCCCGCAGCATTGGCGCAGCGTTTTGTGCGCGCGCGGTCGCGCGAGGCAAGGGACTTGGGCGCGACCCTGTCGACACGGCTGGACGAGGTTTTCCACGGCATCGTGCAAATCAAGCTCAACGCGCTTGAGAAGTATCAGGCCAAGCAATACCGAGACCTGACCAGAACCTATATCCGTACCGAGGTACGTGCCTCTTTCGGGAACTCGGCCATTCCGGGGATGATCGACATCATCTCGGGCCTCGGGTTCATGGCCGTGATCCTTTATGGCGGCAACGAAATCATCGAGGGCGAAAAAACCATCGGTCAGTTCATGACCTTCTTTACCGCGATGGGGTTCACCTTTAACCCGCTGCGTCGTCTGGGGGCGATCAGCGGGTTGTGGCAGACGGCCGCTGCCGCGCTGGAACGTCTGAAAGAGCTGATGGACGAGCCGGTACACCTCACCTCGCCCGCCAAACCCACGCCTGTGCCCACCACCCCACCGCATATCGCGCTGGAAGGGGTGAGCCTGTCTTACGGGGATGCCAAGGTGCTGGACAATCTCACGCTGCACGCGGCGGCAGGCGAGACGACGGCGCTTGTCGGTGCATCTGGCGCGGGGAAATCCACGATATTCAACCTGCTGACCCGTCTGATCGACCCACAAGAGGGCAGCGTCAGCATCGCGGGCGTCCCCCTGACAGAGATGGACATCCCCGCGCTGCGCGGCTTGTTCTCTGTCGTGACGCAAGAGGCGCTTTTGTTTGATGAAACCCTGCGCGAGAATATCGTATTGGGCCGCGAGAATGTATCTGACGAAGAGCTGCAGCAGGCGCTGGATGCGGCGCATGTGTCTGACTTTTTGCCCAAACTTGAACACGGGCTGGAAACCCGCGTCGGCCCACGCGGCTCTGCCCTGTCGGGGGGGCAGCGCCAACGTGTGGTGATCGCCCGCGCCCTGCTGCGCAACACACCGATCCTGCTGTTGGACGAAGCCACCAGCGCGCTGGACGCGCAGTCAGAAAAAGTCGTGCAGCAAGCGCTAGACCGTCTCTCGCAGGGGCGCACCACCTTGGTCATCGCCCACCGTCTGTCTACCATCCGCGGCGCGGATAAGATCGTTGTGATGGACCGTGGTCGCGTCATGGACGAAGGCAAACACGAAGACCTTCTGGCGCGCGGCGGCATCTATGCCGATCTCTATCGGCTTCAGTTCGAGGATGGAAAAACCGTCAGCGACGGGCGCAATCTAGCGGCGATGCGGCGGATGGAACGCGGCCTCAAACCTGTCGAGCCGAACCTGCTGCAACGTATCGGGCTCCGGCTGTTCGGCAACTAGGCCGCCCCCCGGCACGCGGGTCACTTGGCATAGCCCTTGGCCAGCTTGGCCGGGGCGACCCCCGCGAAATAGCGGATCAATGTCCATAGGTTACGCGCCCCGCGACCCAACCAGCCCTGCCGCGCGTATTTGTCGGCCGACGTCACCACGGTGACGTCCAGCCCCAGCAGATGACCGCGCAAGGCACGCGCCAGCGCCACATCCTCCATCAGCGGCTGATCAGGATACCCACCAACCGATTGATACAGCGCACGTGGCAGCAGCAGCCCCTGATCCCCATAGGGAAGCCCCAAACGACTGCGCAGGTTCGCCCAAGCGGCCACCGCTTTGCCGGCCATGCCGCCTTGGTCAAATTGAAGCTGGCACCAGCCCGCTTTCTGCCCCCGCAGATGCGCGGTGACAGGCCCCGTCCATCCCGGTGCCAGCCGCGTATCGGCGTGTAACACCAGCAGCCAGTCGGATTGCGCTTTCGCACAGCCGCGCCGCAACTGTCCGCCCCGCGATGCCGGACCGGTGACGATCTCTGCGCCCCATGCGTCTGCCAATGTCAGGGTCATGTCGGTTGATCCCCCGTCGCTGATGATCAGCTCGCGGATCAGCCCCGCCTCCAGCCCCTCCATCAGGGCGGTCAGGCAGCCGGTCAGGGGCGCTTCGGCATTCAAAGTGGGAATGACAACAGATATAGGCGCGCGCATGGTTGCCCCTTTCAGCTTCGAACTGCGCTGCTATATGTCATGTTAACCATTGAAAGGACAAGCGATATGACCAGCCGCCGCATCCTGAGACTGTCAGGCTCCGACACCCGCGAGTTTCTGCAAGGCCTTGTGACCAACGATATCCGCAAGCTGGATCAGGCCCCGATCTATGCCGCGATCCTGACGCCCCAAGGCAAATTCATCACCGATTTCTTCCTGTCCGCCGACGGGGACAGCGTTTTGCTGGACGTGGCCGAGGCAGATGCCGACGCGCTGGTGCAACGTCTGACCATGTACAAGCTGCGGGCTGATGTCACCATAGACGCGACCGGCCTGCATCTGCACCGCGGGCTAGAGAACGCACCGGACGATGCCTATAGCGACCCCCGCGATGCCCGCATGGGCTGGCGCGTCTATCGCGACACACCGCAAACCGATGACACCACCGATTGGGACGCGCTGCGGGTAACCTATATGATCCCCGAAACCGGGGCAGAGCTTACCTCGGACAGCTTCATCCTCGAAATGGGGTTCGAGCGGCTGAACGGCGTGGATTTTCGCAAGGGCTGCTATGTCGGACAAGAGGTAACGGCCCGCATGAAGCACAAGACCGAGCTGCGCAAAGGTTTGGCCCAGGTCGAGATCAGCGCGCCAGTAGAACCCGGCACGGACATCACTGCCGATGGCAAACCTGCTGGTACGCTCTTTACCCGCACCGGCACCCATGCGCTGGCCTATCTGCGGTATGACCGCGCCAAGGCGGCGATGCAGGCGGGGGATGCCACGGTGACCATGGTGACGGACGGCTAAGGCCCGCGGCTGCCCTGCGCAAATATTAGGCAGCCCGAAATGACAGCGTGCGCAGCCTGTCGGAAAAGTTGCATATCGGCAACAAATACCCGTGATTAGGGAGATCCGAGGCTCCCAAATCCAATTCCCCGCCTGCCCCGCAACGCAAAAGAGCCCCGGCGTCCACCGGGGCTCTGCACTGCAGCGAAGCTATGACGTAGCGTCACACCACAGCTTACGCGCGTTCGGAATATTCCATCGTTTCGGTGTTCACGATGATCTCTTCGTCCTGTCCGACGAAGGGCGGCACCATCACTTTGACGCCGTTATCAAGCAGCGCTGGCTTGAAGGAATTCGCCGCTGTCTGGCCTTTGACGACCGGTTCAGTTTCGACAATTTTACAGGTTACTTTTTGTGGCAAGGACGCGTTCAGCGCCTCTTCCTCGTGATACTCGACCACGACCATCATACCGTCCTGCAAGAAGGGGCGACGCTCTCCGAGAAGCTCGGCTGAAAGCTGCACTTGCTCGTATGTTTCGGTGTCCATCAGAACCAGCATACCTGCGTCTTCATACAGGAATTGTTGGTCTTTTTGCTCTAGCCGGACCTTTTCAACCTTGTCGGCGCTGCGGAAGCGTTCGTTCAGTTTTGACCCGTTGCGCAGGTTGCGCATTTCGACCTGAGCAAAGGCACCGCCCTTGCCCGGTTTGACATGATCGACCTTGACCGCTGCCCAGAGACCACCGTTATGCTCGAGCACATTTCCTGGCCGAATTTCGTTCCCGTTAATCTTTGGCATGTATCAGCACCATAGCAATGAAGTTGAAGAGAGATTGGACCGACCTATATATATCAACGTCGCCCCCCGCAAGACAGCGCACCCGATGCTGCAACCGCGAAAGCCATGCAGTAAATGCATGAGTGTTATGCAATAAAGGTGTATCCGAATCGAGCTCTTTCGGTCATAAGGAACCCCACGCCTAAATGACAAGAGCAAGAATAATAGAAAGGACGACGAGATGAAAGATTTCGTTGATGGCACTGCCTTTAACAATGAACAAGGTAACCGTGCCCGCAAACTTTTCGCAGCTGTGGTACTGGCTGCATTGGACGATGCGATTGCCGATGACAAAAAATACGGCAACGGTCCTGAACAGATTGCCCGTTGGGCCCGCTCCCGCGATGGCCGCGAAGTATTGAGCTGCGCGGGCATCGACCCCAACGAGCGTGTTGTCGAAGGCCTGATGGACTTTGTTGGCAAAGGTGTCCGTACCTCTGTCGCCCTGTCCCGCGAAGAGTCCGAGCGTCGCCACGCTGCACAACAGGCTGAAGCTGCCTGAAGACTGCCAAAAGTTTGAACAAAAAGACGCGGCTCACGGGCCGCGTTTTTTTTTGGCTAAATTCGTTTGTGTTATGCCGGAAAGCGTCGCGCCCGCCTGATGCGCAAAAAGGCAAGGTGTGACACCCTGCCGCTTACCTGATGCGTTGCGCCGAAACGGTAAAGCCCCGACAGTGGCGGATTTCTGCGAGAGTGCTGGGTTCTTGAATCTAGGTTGTAGCGACAAAGCTGGCGTTCGCTGAGGCTGCGCGATCAGGAAAAGTGCTCGCGCTGCTTTCCAAAAAAGATGGGGAGTAGAATTTATCTGCGCATGAACTTCTGGCGAGCTTCACGAGCGATATTGTATCGCAGTTCAAGGCGAGCGAGTTCAGCCATCGCTTTTTTCCGTTCGGGCCCGTTCGCAAGCGTGGCGAGGTGGCCCTGATGCGCAGCCATCTTCTTCTTGAGTTCGATTTCTTCTGGCACGACACCGGCTTGAGCCATAATGCGGAACCCCGCAGCTTCTCCCGCATCCACAAAAGCATCTGCTGAGCGATCAGGCAGTGGTTTGCCTTCGCCTTCAAGACCTTCAAGCTGACCTTGCAGCTTCGCCTTCTGTATCTGGCGCTCGATGAGTCTCTGAAGGTTTCGGATCATGCTGACCAATAGCACAGTGTTGAGGTAACGGATACTACGGGCTCGAAGCGGACGTTGCGGCGGCGGCGTCTTGGCCTGAGCTGCAACACATCTGGCAAGGGGCTTGCGTGACACCCTGCCCCTTTATCCGCAAAGATGAGCCTTCGCGCTAAAGGCTCTTTATTCCAGATCTTGCGACGTCAGGGCGCGGTGAATTTCACGGCGCACCAGTTTGCGGACGTTGCGGGTGATCCGTTCACCCAAGGCCCCCTGCAGCTCTGTGCGCACAATTTCAGACACCAGATCACGCAGCATCTCTTCGTCCAGATATTCATCCGGCCCGAAACCGAGCGTTGCATCATCATCCTGCGCCGTTTCGGCAGGGGCGTCGGTGGTATCGGTCACAGTCGCATCTGCTGCGGTCACACGGGTGGCAAAGGGGCCGTCCACAACACGATCTTGGGGTTCGGCACGCTCTTGGGGTGCATGGGGCTCGACAGCATCGTGCCAGCCCATATCCTCGTCCAGCAGGGCCTCTTCCGTATCGTTTTGGGCGACATCGGACACAGGCGCGCCGGTGGCGTCGAATTCAACGTCGTCCTCCCAGGCCATCGCGGGGTCTTCGCTGCCGGAGTAATCGCTTTTGCCGGGCTCGTCAGGTTCCCAGTTTTCGGGAATGCGGCTGATCGCTGTTTCGAGGGCAGCGATTTTCGCGCTCAACCGGTCCGGCGTCGGTGGCACGTCATCGACCAGCTCGGATGAGCCAAGATTGAGCATATCGGTGGAGTATGCCGCAGCACGTGGCGCGCTAAAGGCCAACTTGCGCGGCGGCTCGGTCGTATCCTGCGGCTTGCCATCCCCTGCGGGCGTGGCGAACTGGGCGCGAAAACGCGGTTCGCGTCCGGAAATAAACTTAAAATCTTCGGCAACTTGATTGCGATCCGAGGCGGACAAATCCGCCGCCTCGTCCGTCTCAACGTCCGTATCCATGTCCTGCATCGCATCCTGATAGGACGCCGACCGGGGCTGAACCGCCTCTGGCGTCGCCTCTTTCCGAGGGGCGGCCACAGGCGCGTCATTGGACACGCGCAAAGACGGGGTCAGCACAAGTTTCTCTTCAATCGCAGGCGCTTCCGACGGCTTCTGCGCCGGTTTGCGATCTTCTGAGACTAGACGGCGGATCGAAGACAGAACGTCTTCGACCTCTGCATTTGTGACGGTTTCGGACATATTTAATCACCACTCGTTCTTCGCGAATAGTCTAACCCGAAGGTTGGCTTCTCACAATGGGGGTGGTGAAAATGTCAGTCTTTTTGCAGCGCCTTCAGCACACGATCCAACTGCTTCCCCTCTTTGGAGTATTTTGTCGGGCCGTCCTTAACCATATTATAATAGGCGGATGGATCATAGATTTGCACCGGCAGTTTCAGGTCCTGCGCGGTCAGCTGACCCGTCGCGGAGAGCACGGAATAGGCCGCAACATAAAGCTGCGATTGCGCTGATACACGGGCAGAACGGGCGTCGAGCAAGGATTGCTCAGCGTCCAGTACATCAAGTGTGGTGCGCGCGCCCAAGCTGGCTTCCTCGCGGATACCGTCAAAGGCGATCTGTGCCGCGCGGACCTGACGCTGGGAGGCTTCGATCTGCGCCCGGGCAGAGGCAAGCCCCGCATAGGCATCGCTGACCGCGCGCTCCACGTCTTTAACCACCACATGCAGATTGCCGCGCTGTGCGTCGCGCTGCGCTTGGCTTTTGCGAACACCGGCCGACAAGGCACCGCCTTGATAGATCGTTTGCCCGACCTGAAAGCCGATCGACCCGCTGCGTGTCGAGGCTTGGGAATCAAACGTTTCGGTCAGACCGTAAGACCCCTGCACCGAGACATTGGGCTTCAGCGCGGTTTCGTTGCTGCGTACCAGCAGATCGGCAGCCGCGACCTGGTGCTGGACGGTCAGGATATCGGGGTGCTGACGCACCGCCAGCGCCTTGGCCGTCGCGATGCTGTTGGACAGTTTCGGCAGGCTTGGTGGCGGGCTTAGACGACCGGGCTCACGCCCCACGGCCACCTTGTAATAAGCTTTCGCGCTGATGAAATCGCCCTGCGCACCGGCAAGATTGCTCCGCGCGGCGGCCAGCTGTGCTTCGGCAAGCGATACGTCGGTGCGGGTCACCTCCCCCACTTCGAAACGGTCACGGGCGGCGCGCAATTCCTGCGTCAGAACCCGCACGTTATTCTCGGCCAGAGAGACAAGCTGCTGCGTCTGGATCACGGTCATATAGGCATCAACCGCGCGCAGCAGAATCTGCTGTTCGGCACTGACCAGCGTTTCGCGCGTGGCAAGCACGGTTTCTTTTGCCGCCTCGATCGCATAGCGCGACGACCCGAAGTCATAGACCAGCAGCGACGCCACAAGATTCACCGATGTCGTCAGTGAATCGGTAGAGCTTTTGAAACCCGCCGGGATGGTGCTGGTGCCCCCGCTGACCGACCGGTTATAGGATTGTGTCAGGTTTCCCGTCCACTGTAGCACCGGCTTGAGCGCGGATTTCGCGATCGCCACATCTTCGTCTGCGGCGCGCAACACGGCGCGGTTCTGGTCCAGCAGGCCCGAGTTGTTATAGGCCCCGACCAGCGCATCGGCCAATGTCTCTGCCTGTGTGGCCATCGGTGCCAGCAGCCCCAAACCGACGCAGGACGCCGCGATCATGCTGCGGACGGACCGCATCTTGCCCGTATTCATCATATTTCACACTCCATCGGTGTCACTGCATCTGCCGTCATCTGCAGCAGTTCTGATAGCTTAAAGCTGGAATTCTTTCGCGCGGGTAAACCCGTCCAGGACAGGTGCGGCGGCGTTGAAACTTTTGCGCCAGCTGATGCCACGTTCGCTTTTGTAGCCCAAACGCACCTCGCCCAGGGGGCCGTCCATGAACAGGCAAGCGATCCGCCCGCCATCCTTGAGCTGCGCCAACAGCGCTTCGGGCACGTCAGCCACGCCGCCTTGCACGATCACCACGTCATAGGGCCCATGTTGCTGCGCCCCTTCGGCCAGCGGGCCGTGGTGTACGATCACATTGTCGATATCCGCGTTGATCAGGGTTTCCTGCGCTTCTTTCGCCATCTGCTCGTCATCCTCGACGGCGACGACCGCTTCGGCCATATGTGCGATCACGGCAGAGGAATAGCCGTAGCCACAGCCGATATCGAGCACCAGCTCGTCATTCTCGACCCCAAGATCGTCCAGCATCTTGGCCAGCGTCCGCGGCTCAAGCAGCACACGCCCTTCCCCCAAGCTGATGTTTTCGCCCAGATAAGCTGCCTCGCGGCGGGCCACCGGCACAAAATCCTCGCGCGCCACCTTAAGCATCGCATCAATGATCGGGAACTTGGTAACATCCGAAGGGCGCACCTGAGTATCAACCATCATGGTGCGGCGGGCTGTGAAATCTGTCATCAGCTAAACTCTTTCGTTCAGTTATTTGTCTCGTGAGATGCCACATCACCGCCCGCCGGGCAACGGCCAGTCGGGTCAATAGGCGCAATTTTCCGTGTTTGGCGGATAATACGGTTAAAACATAGAGGATGCCATAGCCACGACGCATGGCGCGCGCGGTCAGCCTGTGAGAAACGTAATTTAGAGAGGGAAATATAGTGGAGGCGAGTAGGAGAATCGAACTCCTGTACACGGATTTGCAATCCGGGCGTTTTTGACTGGTTTTTAACGGTTTTTCGTGCGCCAAACCGCAAGAACATACCGGAAACATATCAAGAATGTGCGGCAGGTTCTTGTCTTGTTTGGGTCCAGTTTCGCAGTTAACGGCGCTAGAGACGCTAAATACCTCAGATTACGTAAGCTACTCGTTATAGAAACTTGGCCGACCTTGCCTTACCCATACCAAAGCAAATTCAGTTCGGCGCAGCCACGTGGAGGCTTCGCCTGAAAGAGTCATTGGATACGACCGAACATGATTAAAACGATAGTCGAAGCAGTAGGCGAGTTTTTCCTTCCACTTGTTAGCTTTCTGGGCGGGCTGTTCGCCAGACGGCTGGCTGAATGGTGGAAGTTTGTTCGCGCCCGCGCTCGATATGCTCATTTTCGCAAAACGTTCCCAAAGGAAACAATTATCCTTCTAGATAGCGCCATCCCAAAGTTTGAGGTCGATGGTCAGTCAATATCTCCTACAGAAGAGACATTCTTGCTGCGGCCTCTCCCAGGAGTTGGGCTCGAAGAGATAAACGCGAGACTCCATAAGTATCATGAGACCGCCCCCTTCACATTTGGCGACGATCAGATCTTTGGTGCGAACTCTACTCTGAAGCTACAAGAAATAACCGGTATCGACGATATTGGAGAACGAATTGAAATAGCTAGAGCCTCGGTATCAAGCGAGTTTAGCGCAAGAAGTGATGGAAAGCTGTTTAACGGCAAAAAGTTGGGTCTACGAAATTTCAACTTTGACCGAGTCGGCGATGACGAACGTTCACGGTTGGACCTGCGGGTGTACGAGACTGACTACTTTACTCATTCTGTGATGCAAAAAGTCGTCCGCGAATATATGCAAGAGAACCCATCATTCATTTCTGACGTCGAAACTGATTTCGGGCTGATCAATCGCAAATTTTATCCGTTCCTAACGTCAGTTGGTCTAAACGTGTTTCTTTTCACTGACCTTAAGCGAAAAGTCGTGTTTTCACGTCGGTCGCAATCTGCGGCTGGCGGCAACTCCGGTATCGGCAAGCTCCATGTCGCGATGAACGAAGGTTTGACATTCACTGACTTTCAATTTCAGCAACGAGGCGAAGGCCAGGTGACAGCCATCAATTGCTTTCGAAGGGGCATGCGTGAGGAACTCGGGTTCAGCGAGTATGACAATCGGCTGAGTGATCTGAATATATATGACACGTTTATTGTTAAAGAGAGCTTCCAGTTTGGCCTTTTTGCATGGTCTTCATTTCAGGGCCACTTTCCGGAAATATCAGAGTTTCGAGCGCAAGATAAACAGATGGAATCAAAAGAGCTTGTTGAAGCTAATTTCACCGATGCAACTCTTAAATCGATGATAAAGGATGATCTTTTTGTTCCTTACACACGAGTCGGATTGGAAAACTTGTGCCGAATACACGGCATCAATACCTTCGACGTTGAAAGCCGAGGAGTCGATTACTTTGCTATCTGGCTTGGTGTGGCTGCCAACTCCATCCTCAGTCGAAATAAATAACCACGACAGCGACCAGCGCCTGGCTCGAATCTCTGTCAGTTAAGGTTCGACTGGTATGGCTGTGCAGCTACGGTTTGCCCTTATGGGCGCATCACCGTCTGACATTCCGGGGCACCCTGTGTAGAGCGGCTCCAGACAGAACTCCGCGTTGGGTTCCAGACCATATGGCGCGGTCACTTGGTACTGGAACGTGACAGGCTTGGACCCGACATTCTGACTTTGCACCGGGCGATCGAGGCGGACGTACAAGCTGGCATCGGTGCGAGGGTTGCGGAAAGAATAACGGGTTTTGCCCGGCACGATCTGGCAGTTTCTACCCTCCTCGGTTCGCTCGATCTCAACCTCGATCGCGCAGCTGCGCCCGCCCCCGCACCGGGGCCCCAATACGTCCGATCGCGATATCCGGAAGATCACATCCGGCCGCTGCAGAACTTTGACGTCTTCGACCAGATGCGACAACGTCTGGGTATTGGCATCCACCTTGTCGCCTAAGCGCCAAGGCGAGAACACCAGCTCATTGACGACGGGCACATAGGCACCACCCCACGCAGCGAAGGCCCCGATGACGGTGATGCGGAAGAACTTGCCGCCATCCTTTAGCCACTCCGACCAGTTGATCAGCCCCGCGCGCGGGGTTTCTTCTTCAGACATGCAGACAGGCTCCAGGTGCAGACATTTCATGCCAACATGCCCTTGGGGACGCTTAGGAGCCTCTGGCGGGTTCCCTACTCCGGCCGCTCACATTGGGCCATCGTACGATAGCCGCCCTCGGAGACTTCATGTGTCGCCGTTTTCACGACCCAAACGCCGGATGCAGCCGCGCTGAACCCGATCGGGATCAAGCGCCCCTCGGCCGCGATTGAGGGGTTCCCCGGCAGCTCCACCTCGAGCGTCTCCTTTGCGCGGCCGGCACGGCGCGACTCGGCCGTCGCGACGGCGCGCGCCTCTTCCTCAGTGCGGAACCGCTGACGAAGCCGGCGCACCGGCTCCGCGTCACCGACCTTCACCTCTACATCTTCGGCCTTCTCGAGATCCCGATAGGTGGCGATGATTGTACCGGTCGCCTCACTGAGCCCCCGGCGCATCGACCAGCGGGTGACATCTGCCTCCTGCAGCACCACTGTCGCCGTTGGCTGCCCCGAGGCTTTCACCCCCTCCGCCCTGCGGCCGACATAAAGAACGCCACCGGCCGGCTTCGCCACAAGGTCATGCAGCACTGCAATCCGCGTCAGAACCGACAGGTCGCTTTCATCCAGCTGATCGATGTGCCCAGGCACGATAGAGCCTGCGGCCTCGGTCACGGCCGGCTCGAGCCCATTGTCACCGGCAATGGTGGTGGCGATCGCTTTAAGCGTCATGCCGGCTGGCCACGACCGAGACTTCTGCTGGCTGATCGGGGCAAAGCCGCTCTGCGTCTCGCCTTGGGCTTTAGCACGGCAAACGGCCGTGATCATACGAGGGGGCGAGCTCTCCTCGACCTCATCGGCGATATAAAGCCCCATCTGCAAGAATTCACCGAGATATCCCAGGGCGATCGCGACCTCGGCTCCCGGCTCTGGCATTGCAAAGCGCGACAGCGGCGAGGTATTGGCGAAAGTAATCTCAGCAGTATCGGAGATGAAGCCGGCCGTGTCGGACACGCGCACCGAACTCAGCTGCGAGAACACGAACCCCGACAGCGGCACCCCGTTGATCGTGACCTGGACCAACGGCCGGAAATCCATCAGCCCCATAGCTGCGCCGTTTCAGAAGGTTCTGAGGTGTCCAAATCCGGCAACAGTATCCGAATGCCAGGATCAAGCACAGCGCCCAGCGCGCCCAGGCCAGGGTTAGCGGCAAGAACCGCCTCCACCTTGCCGCCCAGAGTGTCCCCGTAGTGCGCGGCCACAACCTGGTCCAGGACATCGCCCTCAGAAGAAACGAAGTAGAGATCGGACACCGCCGTCATATCTTGCCATCCTCATTGTAAACTCTTGCCGATGCGGGATGCCTTGCGAGGCAAAGACTTCCTGCCCCTCGGTGACGCCTTCCACGACCCACAGGCCGAGCACCTTACCGATGCCAGACACCAACGGCAGTGGCAGCCCGAGGCTGGCCTGTGTGCGCATCTTATCGATCTGCTTCAGCCCGCCCCGGAAGTGGGGATAGATCACGCCCTCGAGCTCCACAGTCTCCGGGCCCAGGCCGGTGAACTGCAGCGCATCGTTGGTGCCGATCCGCGCCTGACGTGCCCACCGATACTCAGCCGATCGACTGAGCCGCTGGTAGGCTGCGTTATCCAGGGAGAACTGGAAGAACCCGAGCTGCATCATGACTTCTGCCATCGTTATCTCCCAAACGGCCCCGTGGCCGGCGCGCGATCGAATAGACCGTTGCCGGCGTTGCGTTTTTCCTCACGCTTCAGGAGCCGCAAGACTTCATGAGCGTCAGCCCCAGGCGCATTGATCGTGTAGTGGTTGGTGACGGATTGCGATGCCTGCGCAGGAGCTGCTGCCAGAGCCGGCGCGGCCGTCTGGGAGAACACGGCCTCGATGCGCGCCATCATGCCGTCGACATCAGGTCGGCGCAACTGACTGCGTTCACTCGAGGTAAGAGGAGCGGATCCCATGCGCCGCTCCGGCTGCGCAGGAATACCCACCCGCGGGATGCTGCGACGCACCTTGTCCAGGACACGGGCTCCTCGATCGCTGACCGGCCGCGCACCCGAGCTGTTGCGACGCAGCTTATCCAGAACGCGCGCGCCTCGATCCTTTACCGGCCGCGCGGCCGGGCTGAACACAGAACCGACACGATCGGCATAGCCGGCAAGCTGGCGCATGGCGCGATTGTTCGCCACGTACCCCGAGCGGTTCTCGAACTTGAGCTCCGGACCGAGCTCGCCCGTCAGGTGCCAGCCAGGACGGAAGGGTCCGCCCAAGGCGTTCTTCTGCGGTTTGATCCCGTATAGCTTCTCTGCGGCCGAGCTGGTCATCGGTGCCGCGTTGTCATTTGACGCCGTGTTGCCAAGCCCAGACACTTTGCCAGGCTCAACGCGCGCGGCCACCGCAGAGCCTACGGCCGAGCCGATCGCATTGCCGGCGCGCTGCGCGTTCTCATAGCCCCATTTCAACGCCTCGATCACCGGTTTGATCAAGGTCATCAGCGTGGTGAACTTGTCGCCAATCCAGGTCAGCACAGGATCAATGGCGGTTTTGACCGCCTCCCACGCTGCCCCGATGCCACCGGTCGCAGCCAGCCCATCGAGGACCGGTTTCACCAGCCCAGACCAGGTCGTGTCGAAGACGGACCCGATCGCACCGAGCGTCGTGTCGATCGCACCGGAAAGGGTCGACCAGGCGCGCTCGATCGGCGCGGTCACCCCCATCGCATCGGTCACCGGCTTGATCACATTGTCATAGATCCACCGGAACCTGTCGCCGATGCCGCCCAGGATCCCGTCCATGACAGACCGCGCCGACTTCCACATCCGCCCGAGCCCATCGGACGCGCGCTGCATATCACCGGAAAAGGCACCAGCGACCACATCGCCCAGGCCAGAGTAGTAAGACCCGATATCGGACAGCACCGGCCCCAACACGCTGCCAACCTGCTGCCACGCGGCCTCGATTGGCCCCGTGATCCCCATCGCATCCGTGGCCGGCTTAATGAGATTTGAATAAGTCGCAGAGAATACGGCACCGATGCCGCTCAAGGTCCGATCGAAGAACGACGTGGTGCCGTCCCACATCGCCCGGACACCCTTCTCGGCGCGCTCCATATCCCCGGAAAAGACGCCACCGACGAAGTTGCCGAACCCTTGGAAATATCCCTTCGCATCGCCCCATAGACCCTTGAACCAGGGCGCGACGCTCTCCCAATTCCGGTAGATGAGATAGGCCCCGCCCGCGATGACGGCTATTGCCGCCCCGATCGGGTTCATGACCAGGGCAGACCCGATCGCCCGGATCGCCCCAACGACGATCGGCGACGCTGCGGCCAGAGACAGCATGGCGCGGCCGAGGCTGAACACTGCGCCCCCAAACTTGGCAACACGCACGATCGTGCGCGACGCCAGGACCGCCCCGACCACCATCCCGAAGTTTTCCCAGCCGCCGATCATATCGGCCGTGCCCTCGGTGACCGACCAGACCACGGACCCGATCGCACCGATGCCCGACGCAATCTCACCAATGACCGGAAGCGCCCTCTCAGCGCCATCAGCGAACCCGTTGGCCCACCGCTCCACCTCAGCCCGGTTGCCGATCAGAGCGTCGCCGATGCGGCGCATGGAGCGCGTCACCACCGGCATCAGTGCTGAGCCGACCGTGTTCTTCAGGCCGGACATGACCAGCTGCGTATCCAGCAGCGTGTCTTTGAACACTTCGGCATCCCGCGCAGCCTGATCCGACAGCACATAACCGGTGCGCCGCGCATCCTCGCGAAGCTGCGTGAGCCCCTTAGAGCCGTCCTTCAGCATATTGAGCAGACCGATACCCGATCGCCCAAACAGATCGTTTGCGAGTGCTGCCTTTTCCGCCTGCGTCTCGACCCCCTGCAGCTTGTCTGCGATCGAGGCAAGCGCCTCTTCCGGCAGCTGATTGGCGAGCTGGCCGGCCGACAGCCCCAAAGCGTCCAGCGCGTCCTTCTGGGCCCCGGTCCCCTCGAGCGCCAGACCGATGTTCTTGGTCATTTTTTCCAAAGCGCCGTCGAAGGTGCCCGTGGCGACCCCTGACCGCTCGGCCGCATAGCGCAGCTCTTGAAGCGCGCCCAAGCCGATCCCCAGCTTGTCGGCCGTCTTGGCAACGTTATCGCCGAGATCCGCTGTCGAATTGGCAAGGCCAAAAATCGCACCACCGGCCAAGGTCGCGCCGATCGCGATCTGTCGCGCGTTCCGGCCGATGCCAGATGCCATGTTACTGAAGGTGGACCCGACACGGCGCGACGCCGCGGCCGCGCGGTTCCATCGCTCCTGGGCGCGACGCAGATCCACAAGCGTCCGCTCGAGCTTTTCATACTCACGATCGAGGTGCTCAACGGACTGCCCCTGCTTACGCAGAACGTTGCGCTGGCGATCGAGCTCCTTTTGCCGGCGCTCGACACCCTTGATCGCATCGCCAACTTGGGAAAGCCCAGATTTTAGGAAGCCCATGTTGCGCTTGACCGACTGCTCGAGAACCGAGCCGATCGTAATCGTTGCGTTTAGGCGTTGGTTTTTACTCATTCTTCGGTAGGCCTTCTATCCACCAGATGAAACGACTGACCGGCATGGCCATGATTTCACGCTCGGCCCATCCGGTGTGCCGGGCGAGCCGAAGTGACCCCGCCCGGACTTGTTCACGGGTCAGCCAATAAAAACCGAGAGCGCCGTCTGCAGCCGGCTGTACTGGCGCATCGTCATCGAGCGCACCGCTTCCGGTGAGATTTCACACAGGTTGGAAATCAGCGCGATTTCAGAAAGCGCGCTGCTGGACCCCGCCGAATCCGCAGCCAGCTGATCATCAACGAACGGCTCGCGCATCTTCAGACTTTTGACTTCCGTCCCGTCGATCTTCGGGGGCCGGCTTTCAAAGTTGATCGTGAGCGACCCGTCGTCATTTTCGACCAGCCAAGCCGGCTTATTTTGATTGTCCATGAAAGCTCCTTACAGGCCGATGTTTGCGCGGTGCTCGGCGAGCTGATCCACGCCGCGCACCTTGCGCACCATATTGACGACATCGATCTCGTTGATATCGACGCCACCGTGCACCTCGCGGTAGTACCGCAGGCTCACCGTGAAGGTCAGTGACGGCTTCGCCCCCGACCCCCAGGTGCCGCGCGCCAACGAGATGATCTTGCCGTGCATGTGATGCGCCACGGCCGTCTTGGTGCCATCCAGGCTTTCAAGCGACCCGCGCGCCGTCAGCTGAACCACCGAGCCGTCTTTGATGCCCCAAAGGGACAGCACGTCACGATCGTAGGAGGTGAGCACGAAGGACGTGGTCATCTTCTCTTGGCCCATGTCGAGATCGATAGGCGCGTCCATGCCGCCCCCGCGGAACTCTTCTGTCGAAACCGTCAGATCGGGGGGGCTGTATTCCTCGATCTTGCCCGCATGGCCACGGCCATCAACGAACAGATTTAGATATTTCAGGATATCTTCAGCAGCCATCAGTTAAACACCTCCTCGATGTAGTCGTTCACCAGGTGCGAACGGAACGTGATATGCTCGGCCGGATAGACCGGGGTAAAATCAAAGTTGAAGAACACTTTACCGAGCTGGATATTTGCGGCCGAGTTCAGGTCCGGGTCGGCCCAGCACCGCCCGCCAAGGATCGCGCCCAACGCGACCAGATCCCGAAGGTAGGCATTCACGCTCTCCTCTACGTCCGAGACGTAGGTTTTGGTGATGCCCCGATCGACGGCCCAGAGGTGGGCGCGCAGCAGCGAGTCGTTGATGATGTCGGCCGTGCGACGAACGCTGAGGAAGATCCACTTGGTATCGTCGGTCAGGGTCCGGTTGCCCCAGAGACGGTAGCCATTCTGGCGGATCGTTGTGGCAACCTTGGCCTCGTTCAGCAGATTGGCGCGCGCACTCGCATCGCCCAGCTTGAAGTCAACCGGCCGGCTGGTTCCGATCACGCCGCCCAGCAGATTGTTGGATGGCGATGCCCAGAAGCCAGTGTCGTTATCCACCTTGGCAATCAAGCCGGCAACGCGGGACGAAGCCGGCACTGACACGATATCGGACCCGACCATAACCTTGTGCCACGGATCGATCAGATAGATGCGGTCCGACCCGAAGTCGCCGGCCGCGGTGATCGCGTCAGCATCGTTGGTGTTGGGGCCATCGGCGATGATAACAGCGCGCAAGCGGTCACCGATGCCCTGCAGCTCCGCAACGACCGGGTTGGCGTTGCCTTCGGGGCGCTGGTGGGTAAAGCCAGGCGCGATCAAGATGCGCGGGGAAAACCCGACAACGCTCTCAGCACCGACCAGGGCATGTACACCTTCGAAGTTGCCATCAACCGCGTTCACACCACCAATCACATTGGCGAGGCTTTCAGCTTCAGTAGCCCCTTCCTCAACCCGCACAACAATGACGACCGCGCCGATCTGGTCGAAGATGCCGTCCATCGCGGCCGGCAAGGTGCCGAGCGCGGTGCCGACGGTGTCCAGGTCCGCGGCTTCTTTGCGCGAGCCGGCGACCAAGACCGGTGTGTTTAGGGGGAAGGCATCAGGATCGGCGTCGGGCGCGGTGCCTACAATGCCGATGACGGATGACTTGACCGTCTGAATGGGACGTGGACCTGCATCGATCTCGATGACCTCGACGCCGTGAAGAAATGCCATAGTGACCTCGCTTGCGGATGTGAACTGTTGCCCCAAGCATTCCACCGCACCGCGGCTCAATCCTCTGGCGGTTCCCCCGCGCGCGACCAGCCGGCGAGATAGGCGCGGTTCATTTCTAAAACACGGCAATAAAGCCCACCTGGCGACAGCTCCTGCGGTGCACTCAGCTCAAGAGCATGGGCGCAGATTTCAGAGCAGAACCACTGGTCCCGTCGATGCCGGCGCAGGTTCAGCGCCTGTGACGCCAATAAGCCGGCATAGTCGTATGGATTGCCAATCTCGGCGATCACCCGGTCGATCGCGGCGGGCCCAGCCCAGGGAATAGCGACGAACTCCCAATGCCCCGGCTTGAACGTGATCGACTTCTCCCGCACCCCGCCATCACGGCCGCTTGATGACCAGGCGCGCGCTTGTGGACCCTCGACAGACATTGCCGGCACCGCGCGCAGTATTTCGACATGACTAAACGAAGAACGGGTGACCCAACGGATCACCCGATCGAGCAGCTGCCCGCGCCCCTTGTAGAAAGCCAAAGCGATCATGGGATCAAACTCGAGCTGGCTCAGAACTTATCGACGACGTAGCGCGCGCCATCCGGCAATGGGGGCCAGTTGGCGTCATCTGCGATATCAAGCGCAGCATCCTCAGTCAGCTCCGCTACGCGGCCACGCATTTGCGCCACCCACCCGATCGCGTCATCGAGCCCCGACAAGATCGAGGCCTCGTCTTCGGTTCGCTCGCTGGCCTCTTTTGCAGAGATGACTGCCGCCGCGGTTGCCATATTCATTTGGGTTTCAGCTGAAGCTGCCGCATAGATCCGACGGCGGCACTCAGCCTTGACCACTGACACGCGGATACCGGCCTCGGCTTCTGCAATAGCACTTTCTGGGTATCCCAACGCCACGGCCATATCACGATCGACAGAAAGAGTGGTTCGCCCTTCATGGGAAATATCAAATTGCATCTTTAATGCCCCTTAGTTTGAGAGATAGTTGGTGCCCAACGTGCCGCCGTCAGTTTCCGTCGCGCCGTTGGCAAGGGTGAACGCGGTTTTACGAACACTGAATGCGCCTGAAGGTGCTGAAACGATTAAGGAGATAGGCCCATCTAGAGTGACCACGAAAAGCCCAACAGACGCATATCCAGATTCGTACACAGTGATGAGGCCAAGATTTACGTCCGCCATTCCACCCGTAACTGTACAAGTCTGAAACCCCGCAAACCGCTCCCGACCCCGCGCCCCGCTAAAAACAGATCGCCTTGAGTTGAGCCATGTGAGGTTCGGGTCCGCCTTTTCAGTAGGAAGTTCAATGTCGCAACCGTTGATCGTGACCGAACAACTATGACCAGTATATCCCCACATCACGTTGCTTCCGCCGTCCACCCCGGCGTTGTGTTTAATGATCGGCTTCCCATCAGCAATAGGTCCGTAATAACCGATATCAACGGTGATCCCCCCGACGTTAATATGGGAATTAATTTCATGCACCTGACCGGTTCTCAGGCGAATAATTGCAAACGATCCACGGGGCAAAGCTCCTAGGGCCTGCGCAAGAGTTTGGTAACTTGAGCCAGAAGGCACCGCGACGGTGTTGTCTACGTAAAGCTCTTTTGTCAGCTCGGTCCGGATAATCCCTTTCAAATCAGCGGAGAGATTATCGTAGGCAGCCTGACGCACCGCAATCTGAGCGTCAGCATCATTCAGAAAGCCCTCATACCGCGCCTTTAGTTGGTTCATCGCGGCCGCCGCATTGTTAATATCGTTAATGCTCATAGGTTCGTCCTCTTAGGTTGCCGCCTGCAGCGCGCGCACGGCCATCTGCAGATCGTATTGGGTGGAATAGGTGAGCGCCTGCGCTTCAAGATCGATGACCACGTGATCGAACACATCATCATCTGGGGCATCAACGATGATGAGCCCTTCCGCGACCCGGCTAAAGTTCAAAACGTGGTCGATAAGATAGACAATCGCGCCTGTACGGCGGACCTCGGCTGCAGGGAACGTGCAGAGCGCGATCAAATCCCCGTCGGCGTCAAAGAACCCAGCCTCGCGCACATCGAAGGCAACAGTGTCAGCCCCAAACTCGGCCTTCACGCGCCAAGCGTTCGGCGAGACAATATGTCGGCGCTCGATCGGCACCCGGATACGTTCCCGTCGCAACGAGGTCTGGTCGAAGTAGCCGCTATAGCTGGCCCCGTTGCCGTCCCCCAACGCCACATGCGTGATCGCGACCTGCGACCCTGAGCCCGCGGCCTGGGTGATCTTCGCCTCGGCGATATCGGTGAGAATGGTGGTGGGCATTAGGCGGCATCCCTTGGCTGTATATCATGGTAAACTGTGCTGATCTGGCGCGACCGCGACACGACCCGCATACGCGCGATCCCGCTCGAAACGCGCGTCCGGGGATTGGGGTCATGGGCTAGATCGGAGCTCGTACGACCGCGCGCGCCAGACCGGGCATACACATCCGTATCGAACCGCTCCCCAATGCGGAGCTAAAAATGAGAGCGCTGAGGCTTAAGATTGACCAGGATCGATGTAATGAGCGTGAGCAAGCTGACGTCGATCGACATCCCGGCCGCGAATACATCTTCCCCGTAAGCATCGATCCGGAACGTATGAGGATCGCCGCCATACTGGAACCACTCCGCAATATCGGCCTCAAATCCGATGCCCCCAAGCGCGCGACGAACAGACCCGATCGTACCCTTGGCTCGGTGAACCTGCACGGCGTCGACCAGCACCTGGCGCTTTTGGCTCTCAGGCCAACCGCTGTCCCAAACCTCAACAGAGAATGCCCACGCCAAATAGGACAGCAAATGCTCGGGGCATAGCGATGCGTCCCACAGGCCGGCAATCGGATCGCCAAATCCGAGCAAGCGGCCGGACAGCTGCTCTAGCTCGCGCTCAGTCTCTTGCGCATTTGGCGGCAAAATGGTGGGCAGATCAGACATCACGCCCCCCGACCGTTACGGATACCGACGTACAATAGGCAGCCTCAGACGCATCAATCTCCAAATCAGCGCCGGGGCTGACCAAGGTCACCTTCTGCACACCCGCCAAATGCAGCGCCGCATGCAGACCAGAAACCGTGACGTCATGCCCCAAACGGTGCTGGTCCCAAACGAACGCCGATACCGACGCTTCCGCGGCCGCACGCACAACGTCGGCATCGGGCCCCTCATAGAGCGTCAGCACGGCCTCAAGCTGATACGGTACGATCGATGCGCCTTGCACGATGACTTGATCTGTCAGCGGCCGGATGTCCTCATCGTTGAGCTTGTCAGACACCGTCTGGATCAGTGCAGCATCCCCGCTGCCGTCCCCGTCATCCGACAGCACCGTGACCAGGACTTGCCCAGGCGATGGAGATTCAACGCTGATGTCTTTCACCAAGGACGAGGCCGACAGCCCCCAGAATACATACGACCCGCGCGGACCGGCCGTGGTGAACCCTTCAAGTGCCAGCTGCACCCGCGAGCGGAACCGGACGTCATCCTCGAGCACGGCCGGCACAGGCGGAAGTGCCGCAGGATCGGCCGGCTGGATCACCGCGCGCTCAACCCCGTAGAACGCCGCCAGATGGTCGAGCTGCGCCCCACCTGCGAACGCCAGCATGTTGCCGCGGCCGGCATCGTCAATTTCAGCGCGCAGTAGCAGCTCACGATACGCCCATGCTTCAAGCACCTTGGTGATCGGCTCGCTTTCCAACCCCATGATTGGCGCGAGGCTCGGATCGCGCGCGATCAGCCATGCCTTAATTTCCGCCAGGATCGTCTCAAAGTCCTTGCGGTCGATGATCTCCGGAGCGGGCAGACGCTCAAGATTGATTGCCGTGAACGCGCTCATCCGACCTCGATCCCCGCAATGGTGACTTCGCGGCCGTCGGGCAGATAGCGGCCGCTGAGATCAATGATGATTTTGCCAGGCTCAAAGGTCCGAAGCGTCACAGTGTCCACATCGATGCGCGGCTCCCATGTGATCAATGCCTCGGCCGTCGCCGCGATGATCGCCAGTTTGGTCGCTGACGAATACGGCGCATCGATAAGATCGAACAAACGGGATCCATAGTCGCGCCGCATCACCCGCGACCCGATCGGAGTCGTCAGGATATCCCGGATGGATTGCCGGAGGTGGTCGATGCCGCCCAATTTACGGCCTGTGATTGCGCTGATCCCATACATGCGTCCACATTGAACAGGACACGCGCTGCGATCCTCTGGCGGTTCCCCACTGCGCTACTTCGGAGAGCCGGTGTCGCTAGGCCCAGGCTGAATGCCCCCATGCACATGAGACACCAAGCTGATCTCGGACGCCACGACATCGCCGGCACCGGTGATCGTGCCGGCAAAGTTGCCAGCCGGCACACCACCCGCGAACGGACCAGGGTAAATGATGCCATGCGCAGTATTGCCGCCAGGCGAAAGCACCACCACCTGAGTGCCGACCGATGGCGGGATCCAGAACTTCAGCTCTGCCGACCCAAGCTGCGCAATCTTAAGCCAATCGCTCTCCGCCCCGTCAGCCCATTTGACCTTGGCCCGATCGCCATCGCGCGCCGTGACCGTGGCCACCATGATCATCCGCTCCACGGCCTGCATCAGCTGCGACAAGGTGAACTCAGACATCGCCGCCCTCCGCCACATAATCTTGCTCATGCGCAGGCCCGATATCCGGCGACCGGGACGTCAGCAGCTGGGTCGGTGTCACGCCGTCATCGATAAAGAAGCTCGAGCCGATATCCGCGGCATGGGCCCACTCGACGCGCCAAACGTCGTACTGGTCCGCTTGTGGCGCAAACTCATCCGGCTCAACAGCCAAGACTGCGGCCGCGCCCCAGGCCACCCCCAATCGGTTACTGTGCACCGCGGCCGCGAGCGCGCCGGCTGCCTTCAGCACCTCGCGCCGCACCTTGGGTGTCCGGTACCCGAGCACAATGCGCGCCTCGATCCGCACCAGACACGGAAACTGGCCCGTATGTGGATCCTTGTCGGGATCAGGCTCGAGCTCCGACATCTGAATGATGATGGCCGGTACTTCTAAAGTTCTGCGCGTCTCATCCTCGGCCGCGACTGTCTTGAAGGTCGGAAACGCCGCCGCCAGCGTGGCAACAACCGTGTCCAGGGCAGCGCCCAAATCAAGTGCTTCAGCCATCATCCAACTCCCAAGATTGTGCGCGCCCGAATTTCTGCCAGAAAGTGCTTCATGTAGATGCTGTCGATATCCACAAAGACCTCGTCCTCGAGGTAGATCATCATCCGATCAGCAACAGACAGCGTCGCCTCGCCGATCGCCCACCGCTTCGACCCGTACCGCTGCATGACTTTGCGCTTACCGCCCACCTTCGCAAAGAACGCGCCGTGGACCATCGTGTCGCCAAACTTGATCCCGCCATCGACCTTTTGCGGCCGGCCTTTGAACGCTGACACCGGCAGATCATTGGCACCGAACCACAGCTTCAACGCATTGTTGCCCTTGCCCACTTTGTACTCCTTCAGACGACGGCGCAGCGCCTTAGCGTTCCGCAGCCCGAGCTCCGTCTGCAGGCCAGTGGATGCCAGACGCCGAAGGGTCGCGGCTGTGCGCTTCAGCGCGCGCGATCGAGAGAGGTCTACCTGTTTGGGCGTTGCCGCATACTCGGCCGCGATCTTGTCGAGCTGACCATCGTCAAAGTCAAAGGCCAGCATTGTAGATCACGTTCGGCACCGCGAGGATCAGCGTGGCGATCCCGGTACCGTCCAACTGTGGCTCTTCCAGAACATCAAAGGTGCGGCCCTCGATCACGGCTGTGTCGCCGCGCAGAACCTGCGACACCTCGTCTTCGCGGCAAACGAACTGCGGCCCAGGGCCGTCGAATTCGAACTCGCCCAAGGTCGCCATCTGGCTCGGATCGTCAAAAATGCCAAGGACATCTGCCACCTTTTCCGAACCTCTGGTGATATTTGCCGTGGTGGCAAATTCCTCGAGCTCGAAAAAAGCGGAGATGTCCTCCCAATCGGGATGGGGCATGGGTTACGCGTCGCGCGCTTCTTCGATGGCGGCAATCAGCTTGGCTTGGTTCATGCCGTCATACCCGTCAACCTCAAGCTCGGCCGCGATGACCTTCAGGTCCGCGACCTTCATCTTGCCCAGATCGCCTTCAGCTTTGGCAGCCTTGCCCTTTGCCAGCTCGGCGCGGCCGCGGTTGATCAGGTTCTTTGCCAGATCCTCGCCGATCTCCACCGTGGTGCCAGGCGTTTTGATTTTGCCCGCAATCGCGATCGCGGAGGTGATTTTAACTTTCACTGTCTTTTCAGCCATTTTGAAATCCTAAGATTAAAGAGGTCAGAGGGAGCGAACCGGCCTGATCGGCCGGCTCAGATCGTTACGCCGTCGGCTTGCGGCCGAGGCAGAAGCTCTCGGTGCGGCGCGCGGCGATATCGAAGTCCTGGTGCAGCACAACGCGGCGCGTCCCCGACAGCGACTGGGTGTAGGGATCGACCAGGATATCCAGCGCGCCCCACAGGCCGATGTAGACATCGCGCAGGTTGCCAAACAGCACATCGCCGTTCTCGAACTGGTTGGTGATCTCGGCCGTCGACCCGTTCACGGTACCGCCGTCTTCCCAGATCGTCTGGCCATTCGAGTTGGCAAACTTCTCGGTCGACTTGCAGTGACCGCGGAACTTGGAGTTACCCACGTAGCGCACCGAATCCGTTAGAGCGTTGTCGAGGGCGACCTCGCTCTCCATTTCGATGATCTCCGCATAGGTCGGCTGAATATCCGCGAAGGCCACGGCGTTGATACCGGAGTGGTTCAAGATGCCTAGGGGGTTATTCCCGACGCCGTCACCATAGTAGCCGTACCAATCGATACCGAGTGCCAGATCCGTTGCCAAAGAACTGCGGAACTGCAGCTCAACATCCATCGAAGACTGCTGCATCATGCGACGCGTCACCCGGCCAAAGACACCAATGGTGGTCGGGCTCATTTTGACCAGCCCAGCGTCCATGCTGCCCTCGCCGACATCTTCGTCTTCACCGACGATGAACACGTTGCCCGAGCCGGTTTGACCAGGCACATCCAGATTGCCGACCAAGCCGCCCATCGGCGTCCCCAGCTGCAGCAACGTGGCGCGGTTGCGAAGCATTTCGATGAAGGACTGCGTGGCCAGGTTGGTATCGATCAAGAACCCGCCTGTGTCGCCCGGCGTGGCACCGGAGGTCGACGTATTCAGCGCGCGGGTCAGGACGTCGACGGGGACTGTGATCCCTTCGGAGCTGCGCCCCATCGTTTC
>NZ_DGMH01000065.1:154174-157622 GCF_002388305.1 Sulfitobacter sp. UBA4523 | reverse complement strand
TCCCCATCGTTTCCTGCGCGGCCGCCGATGCTTCGAATTCGAATGCAGCTGCGGCTTGTGCTGACCGGTCGCTTGGATTGAGCAAGGCCCGAGCTGCGCGAAGAAAGCTAAACCGACCCACCTCGGAGTCCGTCATGCCAACGACGCCTGCGTTGTCATCCAATGCGCGGTTGCCAGTATCATCGGAACGGCCGCTGTTGCCGTTGCCATTCCCGCGTCCACCACCCACGTGATCGAGCAGAGTGCGGGTGAATTCATCGACGGACGTGCTGCCGCGGATCGCATCAGCTGCCAGCTGCTGCGCCGAATACTGCTCGCCCATTTCCAGCAATGCCGCAACGCGGGTCTGCTCGGCTTCTTGGCCGCGCGTCACCAGCGCCTGTGTTTCGGATGCCCGCTCAAGCACCTCGATCTCTTCCACGATGTTGCCGTTGTCGTCCACCTTGGCACGGACCAGGTGACCGGCTGCGTTGCGGAGAATGCGAATGTTCATATCGCCTGATCCTTCTGTTTCAGTTTGCGCTGTGCGCGTTTGAGAATGGTTTGGAGTATTGAAGCCATCGCCGGTCGGTTCCTCTGGCGGTTCCCCCGCCGATCGACCGACCCCCACGGATGCATCCGCAGGAACGCTCACCATCGAGATTTCAAACGGCTCCCAATTGGTGATCGTGACCTTGTCGCGCTCACCTTCGACCTCTTCGGTTTTGATTGCGCGCACGAAGTAACCGACCGACACGTGACGGATTACACCGTCCACAATATCGGCCCAGATTTCGGCAGCCTTGGCGGAACGGCCGAACCGCAAAACGGCACGGCCGCGGCGATCGCCGTCGACAGACGACGTCTCGACCACACCGATCTGGATGTCTGGGTTGTGGTTCCAGAGCACGGCCGCGCCGTTGCGCAGGCGCGCGTCCGACATTGCCCCCGGCGAGTGGTCGAGAATTTCATCGCCGAACCAACGTGCGACTGGCTCCTCAGAGCTGAACGCCACCTCAACGGTGCGCGCCTCTTCATCGATCGTGCGCACAGCCGCCTGCCGGCGCAAAGGTGCCCCGCCGCGGTTGGCGTTGACCTGCTCCACGGTCACGGACCGGGTCAGAGCTGCACCGATCAACGCAGCGGCCAAGCCGCTATTCGTCGTCAGGAGTTTCATTTTTGTCATCGGACTCGTCCTCTTCTTGATTTGCGTCGCCATCTGGCGGCCGAACAGCGCCAGGCACCACGCCCAGAACCGAGGCCATGATGAAGTCATCGGGAATACCGGCCTTGCGCATGGCTTGGATATCGTCGGCGTAGGTGCGCCAGGTGGTGTCAGGATCATCACCGCGACGTCGGATGATTTCAGACGGCGATGTGAGCATGTTGTTCTTGGCATCGATTTCCGCTTTCACGTCCTTGGTCGGATCGACCCATGCCCACCGACGGCCTTGCCAATAGACATCGCGGAACTTCTCGATGCGCTCCGGACGCAGCCGGATCGAGTTATTCACGACCAGCCCCATCAACAGCGCCGGCTCGAGCGCCGACTGATAGCAGCGATCGATCAACGTCTCGATCAGCCACTCTTGCAGATCCATCCAATGGTCGCGCTCATCCAGGACGCCCTGGCGGATCGAGCTGAAGTTGACACCTTCAAGATCGTTGGCGAAACTGACGTAGGCCACGCCCATGCCGGCACCGGCACCGCGCAGCATCGACTTATGGAACGGGGCGAACTCGCCGGAGGGATACTGCTGGGTGAATGCCTTGGATTTCAGACCCGTCGGCAGCTCTTGGAACACACCACCCGCGCTTTCGATGTAGAGCTCTTCGTCCTCTTGCATCTCTTCATCGGGTTCCGGCCCGTAGCCTTCCTCCCACTCGAGGAAACCACCGACCGACGCGCCGGTCCGCGCGCTGGTCAGCGCCGCATTTTCCAACCCGCCCAGCATGTGCAGACGCCACAGCGACGTGGCAGCCCAGGGAATGCCCCGGCGCTGGCCCGCAATATCTTCCAAGAACCCATGAATGATCTCATCGGCCGGCACCCGATCGAGGCTGGTCCCGTTGAACGTGTAGCCGGAACCGGCCGGATCGCCCGTCATGAAGTAGAATGCCAGCGGCCGGCCTTCCCGGCTGAACTCAATCCCCTGGCGCACGAAGCGACCATTGGCGAGACGATCGACGTTGTAGTCTACCGGGCACCGCTGCGGATCCAGAACCTGCAGCGCATAGCGCATGGGCCCCGCGTTACGGCCGCGGATTTCGCGGATCATGAACTCGCCGTCTTTTGCAGCGGTTTTGACCGCCCCCTTGCAGATCATCCGGAAGCTGCGCTTGCCCGTGATATCGCAGTTCGACGCGCGCTGCCATTTGCGCCACCACGCCTCGAGCGCTTCGTTTGCCCCCCGATCGAGCGCACCGTTATTGTCACGCGCCTGCGCCTGAAGCGCAAAGCCGCGGTGCCCGACAATATTCTGATCGCACAGACGCAGGAACGATTTCAGATAGTCGTTCTTCTGTGCCTCCTCGCGCGAGCGCGCGACCAGTACACGCTGATTGCGGTCGATGACCTGGTCAGCTGTCAGCGGAGTGGTTGACCAATTAGACGTGAGCCTGTCCGAGATCGCAGCATCGAACCCGCGCTTACCCACCGCGGGGCGCATCGGCTTATTGCGCCGGCTCACCTTCGGGATCGAGCTCTCGACCATGACCACGGGCGCGCTCGGCTCCTGGCGATTGCCCTCGCCGGAATCGCGCGCTTTATCAAAACCAAACATCAGCGACCAAACCTCACTTTAACCTGCCGGCCGGTCAGACGTCGGCGTTTTCCATTGGGGCTCTCTCGCGCGATCTCGCGCTTGTACCGATCGCGCAGCAACATCAGGTCAGCGATCGATGTACGGACCAGCGACCGGCCGTTGATCGCGTAGCTTTCCTGATCCTTCGTCGCGCGCCCCTCGATGACCGCCTCGATCGAGGCAAGCACTCGCTGCGCGTGACCACGTGCCTCAAACCCGGCATGGACCGACACCAGATCCGCAGCGATGGTCAGCTGGCCGGCTTCGACCTCATGCACATCCTCCCCAGAGACGGCACGGACCGACACCGCATAGGTGCCAGCGTCCCAACCCGAGGTCACGGCCGCGGTTTCGGCGAACAAATGCCCAGACCCGAGCGGTGCCGCTTCCAGATCGATCGAAGACGGACCACGGATGATCGCCGTCAACGTCCACTCCGGTGCCGGATATGCATCGACATGCACCTCGGCCTTGATGCTTAAGCCGGCCGTGACTGAGCTGGGAAACTGATGGAGCAAACCTGACTACCTATTGCTGATCCGCCCTGATCCACGAGGTCGTGTGCGGCGCGTTTTACCTCGCCTAGTCTTGCGAGCCTTTGGCTTCGCTTCCTCTGGCGGTTCCCCCGCGACCGTTTCACCCTCCGCAACATGATCGTCGTCGGG
>NZ_DGMH01000065.1:117353-154039 GCF_002388305.1 Sulfitobacter sp. UBA4523 | reverse complement strand
CATGATCGTCGTCGGGTTTGAGCCGGCGCAGCCGCACCAAAATATTCGGGTTCAAGATCTTCAGCGCGGCATAGGCATAGACCCGACAATCGAGCGCCTCGTTTCGGTCGCGGGTTTTCTTCCACTCGCGGATTGGGAAGCCCCGCACGAACCGGGTCACCAACCGCTCGGCCGTCAGCTGGTGAAACCACTCCGGATCCCGATCGACAGGCCAGTGGCAATAGCCCTGGCCGGGCGTGTCCTGCTTCGCCCGACGCATCACAATCAGCTTGGCGTCATTGACCCCGATCGAGAACAAGGTCACCGGCCGCGCGCGCTTACCCGACTTGGACTTCTTCGGCGCAGACGCGATCGGATTGTCCCACCCCTTGCCCCCCTTAATGGCAAAGATGTTGCGCCGCTGCTTCCCGCGCAGCTGCTCATAAGCCGCTTGGGTCAGGCCACCAGAACCACCGGTGTCGACACACGCAGAGGCAATCCGCATCTGCGCCCCGGATTCGTGCTCGAAAGTTTGGTCGAGATAGTCAAAAAGCTGGTTCCAGACTTCAGGCTTAAGCGGGTCTCCCCAGAAGACTTGATGATCGAGGCTCCAACTTTCCTCGCCCAACCCCCAGCCGACGCGCTCGAGCTCGAGGCGATCCTCCTGCATGTCGACACCGCAGGTCTGGACGCCGACTTCCATCGGAACCTTCGATGGGAACGGCTCGGCCCGCGCGATCAGCTGCTCGACCTCGAGCGTCTCGGCCTCTTCCTCCCAGGCTTCCGCAAGCGTGACGTTGACGAAGGTCTGCAGATCCCCGGCCGCTTTCTTGTCCAGGAACGACTGCACGATCATCTTCAGCTTCACAAAGCAGGAATAGAGCCCATTGAGATGATAGGACGCATGCCCCCGGAACGGCTTCTTTGCCTTCCACCCATGCCCCAGCCGCTCAGCGTTTCGGATGGCAAAGTAACGATCGGTGTCCGACCAAACGCAGCCATTCGCCCGGCACTCATAGTAGGCGCTCTCGGGCATGTGCTCGCCCTCGGCGTTCTTGTCCCATTTGACGTTTGACCACTCGATCGTCTGGACAGTATCGCAATGCGGACAGGCCACATGGAACTGACGCTGATCCCCCTGCTCGTAGGCGTGATCGATCCACGAAATCCCGCGGATTGTTGGCGTCGAAATCTCTACCAGCTTGCGCTGATCATCAAAGGTGTTGGCACGCTCCCACAGCAGACCGACGGGATGGCCCTCGGCCGTGCGATCGTAGCCGTCGGTTTCATCGCAGACGATGAACGGTGCAGACCGGCCGCGCTGCGTCTTGGGCGATCCGGACCAGGCGAACATGATGAAGCCGCCCGGATAGGACTTCATCCGCGTGTTATTCACCCCCTTGCGCGCCCGAGGCGTAGCGATCCGCGTCTCAAGGTCGGGGTTGGCTTCGACCAACGGGTTAAACTTCGTCGTCAGCCATGTCTGCAAGTCGCCTTCAGACGGCTGCATCATCAGCTGCGACACCGGGTCATGCACGATCTTGAAACCCTGAGCACAGAGAGCCAGCTGCGTCTTGCCAACCTGCGCGCCCCATTTGAGCGTGATCCGGTGACACGATGGGTCGGCCGTCATGTCCAACGGCTCACGCTGATACGGCGCGTTGTCGAAACTGATCAGACCGGGGATCGCGTTGCCGACGGGGATTTGAACTGACTGCTCCGCCCACTCGGACGGCTTCAAATCAGGGGGCGGTGCCAAGCCTGCAAGAAACGAGGTGGCCACCATCAATGCGGCGCTACCAAATGGCCAGGACATCAGTCAGCTCCCACCAGCGAAGTCGGATCAGTGGTCGACAGCTTGCGCAGAGCCGCACCGATCTCTTCCTTTGCGATGAGCTTGATCGAAGCCTCTTTCTTTTCCGACTTCGCGCGCGCCGCGATGCGAGTGGGTGCGTTGTTCAGTAGATTGGCGCGGACCTCGGCGACCACCAGATCCAGGGCCTCCTTCATCTGCTCGGCATCCACCAGGGCACCGCGCATCTTCGCCGCTTCCATTTCCGCCATGTCGGCCTGCGACTTGGTCAGCCGCGCCTTTTCGGTATGGTAGTCGGCCTTTTCCGGATCACCGTCGGCACCACGCGGCGCGATCCGTTCCTGCAGGTAACCGACATAGCCTTGCACCGCGGCCGCAAGCTCATAGCGGCCGTGTTCGGCCTTCGGGATCACGCCCTCCTTCGACAGCTGCTGGACCCGGCGCTCGGTCAGCTTCAGCAGCTTCGCTATCACACTGACCGGATATGTTGGGTTGCCCGAGCTGCTCATTCAACATCCGAGCAATCCAGTGCGGGCAGCCAACCTACGCGCCTTGTCACTTGCCAGCCTCCCCTCGTTTGCCGCGCAGATCGTCAAAGCGATCGGACGTGCCCTCCAAGACAGCCTGCCCCCCGGTGAAATCCTGCCAGCGTTTCACGATCACGTCCGCGAACCGTGGATCCAGCTCCATCAGCCGCGCGACACGGCCGATCTTCTGCGCCGCAATCATCGTGCTCCCCGAACCGCCGAAAGGATCCAGGACCAGATCACCGCGCCGGCTACTGTTCTTCAGGTACTGCATCACCAACCCGACCGGCTTCATGGTCGGGTGCTCGGTGTTGCGGCTCGGCTTTTCGTGGCGCAGCACCGACGACACCAGCTCCTCGACCTGAAGGTCAGAACCTGAAACGCGCAGATGGCCGGATCCCGTGTCGATCAACAGCGACCCGTCCTCTTTGACGACGAACGGCAGATCCTCCGCATCGATGACGGTTGTCTGCTTACGCCCGCCAAACCACAGGTGCGGTGCGCCAGGCTTCCAGCCGTAAAGGATCGGCTCGTGCCGCCACTGATAATCCGACCGGCCCAGGACAAGGCTCGGCTTCACCCAGACCAGGCAGCCAGACAGTTTGAAGCCCGCGGAGCTGAAGGCTGTGCGAAACGGCAGCCCCTCGGTGTCAGCATGGGCGACATAGAGCGCCCCGCCTGGCTTGACGGCCGAGAACACAGAAACAAAAGCATCGGTCAGAAAGGCAAGGAACGCATCCGCGGCCATGTTGTCGTTCTCAATCTTGCCGGCCGTGCCCTCGTAATTCACGTTGTAGGGGGGATCGGTCCAGCACATATCGACCAGCTCATCACCGATCAGCCGCTCGATATCGGACATGACCGTGGAGTCCCCACACATGATGCGGTGATCACCGCAGACCCACACATCGCCACGCCGAGAAACGAAGTCCCCCCCGATCGGCGGCACCTCGTCGTCTTCGGTTTTTCCTTCCTCTTCCAGGCCGTCAAGATCGACAAAAAGCTCGTCTAATTCGGATTGATCAAAGCCCACAACTCCGAGATCAAATCCCAGATCGCGCAGCTCACCGAGCTCTAGCTTCAGCAGCTCATCATCCCATCCGGCGTTCAGCGCCAGCTTGTTGTCGGCGATGATATAGGCGCGCCTCTGCTCGTCTGAAAGGCCGGTAATTCTGAGGCACGGAACCTGCGACATCCCTATTTCTAAGGCTGCAAGCACACGGCCGTGGCCGGCGATGATGGTACTGTCCTCACCGACCAACACCGGGTTGGTGAACCCGAACTCGCGGATCGATGCCGCGATCTGGCTGACCTGCCCAGAGCTGTGGGTCCGCGAGTTTCGGTCGTAGGGCGTCAGGTCACCAGGCGGCAACATCTCGACGTCGGTGTAAGAAATCAGATCAGACAAGCGCTGCTCCTAAAACGAAACGAAATGGAAAAAATGGCGCTCCCACAAATTGTTTTTTGCGACCATGCGCACCCACTGGCCCTCCCGGCCGAGGAAGGACCCTTTTTTATATGACGATTTCACTGCGCCCTGCCTGCGCGCAGCTGCTCACGCAGCACGGCATAGTCGCCGATCAGCACTGGCAGCACCGAACCCTCGGGCAGCGCCTCAAGCTCATCAGCGGCCTGCGCTTGGACCGCGTTCGGGTAGTCCTTCACGATCGGCAGCACGCTAGAAGTTTCCCTTCCGCAAGCGTGTAACGACAGACCGGCGATCAGTAGCAACGGCAGCGCCTGCATCCTGCATCCTCCTCATAGTTTTGATGTTTTCCAGCGATTGACGCTCTTTAGCGTCAACTCTGCCCTCGCGCTCTCTGAGCTCGCCCCAGCCTTTCAGCCCAGCCAAGATGGCAAGCCCGAGCATGAGGTAGCGTCCCCATGCCGAGCGCATAAACCGATGTGCAAGCAAACCGATCATCGCGCCAGGCTCCGGTTTTCACGCGCATCCAACAGCCGGCGACGACGGGTAGAATACCCAAGCGCGCGCAACGCAAACCATGCCGTCACGCATAGCCCGCACAGCAGCAGCGCAGGCCAGTGATCAGTAATCATTGCGCTCACCTGCCCCATCACGCCAGATGCGGCTTGCGCCGCCTCACCTGCCTGCTTTGCTTGGGTCGCGATGCCAGCAATACCGCCAATTCCGACCAGATCACCGACGCGGGCCGTCATCTGGGCATCCTGCGCAGTGCCACTTTCACGATCGATCTCTTCCTGCGTGACGAAACGCTCAGGCCGTGATGTCGCCTTTGCCATTTGCAGCCAGTCATCAGCGTTTACGACACCATCGGAAGGCAGATCGTTATCTGCTTGGAAAGCGAGGGTTGCAGCACGGGTGAGCCGGCCGAAATCCTTATCCGCGCGACCCAGGTGATAGCCACGATCGGAAAGCTCCACCTGCCAAACGCCCACATCCACGCCCTTGTCGCCGAACCGCAGGATCGGCCGGTTGGACTGCAGCACTTCGACGCCCCCCAGCATCAAGGTGATACGCTGGCGCATGAAGTCACCGACTGATCGAGCCCCGCGGAGATCATCCCGCCAGGGCAGCCGCGCAACGTCCCATTTACCCCGCTGCTGCACCCCAAGCGTTGTCTGGACCTCTGCATGCGTGAGGACCGTCTGGGGTGTGACGGGGATGCCGTACTCGACGCAAAGATCAGCGACCAGTTTGCAAAAGGCGTTGAACTGCGCCTCATTGAGCGGCGAGGGTCCGGCATCAAAGGGATGCTCCACAGCGCCACGCATGCCGCACATAGCAACGCCAATCGATCCTGTGTTCAGCCGCAGAGTATGGGCCGCATAGTCGCCATCAGACGTGACGATGTTGTCCTCGACAGCCTCTGCCCCAGCAACGACTGTGCCATCGTACTCCACCAGCCTGTGGTAGTGCGCCTTGTCTTCAGCAGAGGCGCGCCCTGCCCCGGCAGTCCAGTGCGCGATGACGCGCTTCATTCGTCCGCCACTCACGGTACGTCCCTTTCATTGGGTTGGATAGCAGGTCGCATCATGCTGACCCTTCCTGCAGCGCTACGATCTCTCGAACCCGATAGGTTGAAAGCTCGACGCGATCTGCGATTTCGTTGATTGCCATTCCTTCATTCAACATCCGCATGATCTCGCGATCGCGATGCTTGCGGTGGATAAAGCGGCAGTTACTAGGCTGCAGGATCATACCTGAGAAGGCGTAGACCATCTTGCAGGCATCCTGCCATCCGAGCAGCTCGACCAGCTTGTGATCGAGTGAAATGCGCTTAGGGATGTAGACACACACGCGCCAAGACCGTGATCCGGACACCGGCAGCTTGCCAATGAACTCGAGCGCCTTGTCACGCCCAATCACTTCCGCAATTTCTTGCACGGACTCTGGCAGCCGTGCGACCAACTCCCGTCCCATCAGACCTCCACCACCTCGATGCCTTGGGCACCGGCGACAGCCCGACGGACCTCGTAGTCACGAGTGGGCATGCCTTTTGCGTCCTCGTAGACCTGCAGCCCGGTCTTCAGATCGACATAGCCAAAATCAACCGTGATCCGCATCTGCCGCCCTTTCCGAGACAGCAACGGTCCGTCTCGTCCAACGAGCGGAACGACCACCTGGCGCTTTAGGTCAGATATCTTCCTAGCGCGCTGGAGAAGGCAAAGCTGTGCCCAGCGCGCGGCCTCTTTCTTGGAATCGAAGGTTACGCCATCCACCACGGTGCGCTGGGCCCCGTACTTCTGGTTCTTTGGTTGGGATTGCGTCGCTCGCAGATCGGCGGCAGTCATACGTTCAACCACGCTTGTCCCCCTTCCGCTGAGCCATCAACTGGGTCGCCGCGAATTTCAGTGCCCGCGCAACATTGGCCGCCACAGGATCGGTAACTCCGAGCCCGAACTGGACCTGGTAGGCTCCTTGAATCTCATCGATGGAATTAAAACGTTTCCGGTATGGGATACCCCTACACGGCCCAGGACGCTGCGAGTGGATGACGCAATCCCCCGCGATCAAATCGGCGGTCACAGTGACGCCATCGAATGTGGTGCCATTGCTTGACGGATCGTTGTGGATGGAGCTCATACGTCGATCCCCACTGCGTGGCATTCTTCGGAGGTGACCAATCCCTCAGCACAGAGCTGGCGGGCCATAGTGGCAGAGCAGTGCCGAGCATTCTCAGCCTTCGTCCGAATCCAGCGCGCCCAACGCTTTTTGACGGCATCGGCGTTGGCCGTGTTTTTCGCTGCCGACATGGCAAGGAACTGAACCCATCCCTGGCGGGTAAGCCAATTCTGCGAATACGACACGTAGCGAAGCTCGTTGCCCTTCTGCTCCAGGGCGTAGGCTTTGGCACCGGAGAGGATGGCAGCGGGATCGGCACCGGCGGCAATCGCCTTCTTCAGCGCAGCCTCGGTTTCGACGGGGTCACCGGGACGCGGGTGCGCCTCGAAAAACTCTTCCAAGAAATCCGAAGAAATTCCATTTGCTTGCGGGTCGGCTTCCGACGCGCAAGGTTCCATTACAGGTTCTCTTACTGGTTCTTCTATATACGACTCCACCCCAGTGGAGACGGACCCCTCTAAAAGTGGAGACGGAACTGCTTCAAAAGTGGAGACGGCTCCGGCTCCACTGAGTGGAGTCGGCTCAGGGTCATCTGACAGCTCGAAGCCGAGCACATATCGGGTGGGTTTTTGCCGGTTTGTGCGCGGATCACGTTCCTGCTTTCTACAGATCAGCCCCTTACGCTCGAGCTCGCCCAGCGCCTTGTTCAAACCACCATTGGAAAGGCCTGTGTGGTCGCGCAAATAGGTCTGCTTCGGAAAACACCCCATGCTGGCATTGTGGCAATCGCACAGGTGAAACAGCACCCTGAATTCGCCATGCGTCATGTCGTTGGGCGGCACCGTTGCCAACCAGTGGGTAGCAGCGTGGCTCATAGCATTTCCTCACACCAGCGCGCCCAGGGCAGGCTAACGCCCAGCGCACCCATGCAAACGACCCGGCAAGCAGACCGAATGCATTGAATTGAAAGTGATAATTGATTTACTGCGGCACGCACGTATCTGCTGCAGTGCAGCATGTTGGGCAGTAACCGTCCCGCCATAAGTCCGGCGATAAGTCCGATACTGGGCAAAAAAATATGCGGAGTGCCCATGTCAGCTAGCCTCCGCAAATAGCATCTGAAACGCAATCTGGCCGTGCTCTCGCATTGCCACGGCAACGTGGCCACCATTGGCCCCAAATTGACCTTTCCACCAGTTTCTGGCGGTTCTTTCGGACACTCCGAACACATTCGTGACATGGCCGATGTTTCGATAGTTGGCGACGATGTATGCCTGCCAGCGCGCTGGGAAGTCACGGTGTACTTGATACGCATCGTACCCCGCTCGGGAACCGGAGGAAGGTCCGCTCGTCTGTGAACCCTCTACCGTGACAGTGTCACCGTATGGAGAGCCATTCACATAAATCACGATCGGGGAACCCGCCGGCAACGCATTCATGTCGCGAAACTCCCTTTGGAGGTAACATTCGGAAACGAATCAACTTGGGGAAGACTGTGGATATCGAATTCCAATCCATCAGAGACGCGATTGAACTCGCGGAAGACACTGGCACGTCTGCGAAGCGGGCAACTGAAACCCTCGTCGAAATCAAACAGCTGTCGAAAACGGTGGCAGAGATCCCAGCTCCGGAAATCAAACTCGCCGCTAGCGAATTGCTGGCACAGGTGGCCAGCATCCAGGTCGCGAACGCGACGCTGATACAACGGTTGTCGGTGCTTGCCGCTTCGCTTGCGGCATCGAAGACAAAGCAGTCTGACTTCGACCGCTATGAACTTTGGAATACTCCTGCCGGCAGCCTCATGTATCGGCTGAAAGAAGGCCATGACATGGGAGAACCAGAGCATTTCATTTGTCCGAACTGCATGGCCAACAAGAGAAAGTCGTTTCTGCAGGGGAACAACACTAAGATCTGCAGTGGCTGCGAGACAGTTTTCACCATTGAGCCTCTCAAACACCCCTCTGCGATAAACCGGGTGGTAAACTGAAGGTGACCAGATCATGCCGCGTCCTCCTCAATCTGCAGAAAGGAGAACATCGAGCGTGGCGGTTCTTCCAAAGACGCATCGATCGCCATTCGACAAAGCGCGTCATACCAAGAGGCAGGAAAAGTACCTCTTTGCATGGCGGTATGAACCGTAGTCGACCTCTTATGCAGAGATCGGGCAACAGCTTGATAGCCACCCAAGGCCAAAATGAACGCTCGCGTCGGTGTATCCATACACTACGCGTAGTACGAGTTTTTCGTACAATCAACCGTTCAATCGATGGAAAGTGCAATTTTTTCGTATCAGGGCGTAATCAGACCTATGGATTACATTGAACAAGAAAAACTCACCCGCGCTGGCGATACATCGCCTGAAGCGATCCATCACCGTCTGGTCGCAACTAGAAAGATGACGGGTATGACCAGCAAGCAGCTGGCAGCCAGCGCTGGCATTAAATACACGACATTCATCTCCCAGGAGAAAGCAGGATCTCCTTCTGTGAAGCTCATGACCTTTTACCTCAAAGCCTTCATGGTCGACTACAATTTCATTCTCGGCGGTGATCCAGCGAGACTTCCAGCCGACGTGCGTGAAGCGATTTTGGCTGAGCTCGACTAACTATAGCCCACGTTATCGGCGCAAATATCCAGTTTAGATTGATACCCAACGCCAACCCAACCCTAGCGACTACCCGCACAAGCAACCTGATTCCCCCAAATGTTCACGTTTTATTCTCATCGCCAAGCGCCACGGTGTATAGGTGAATTTTCAAATAATACGATTTTTTTGAATTATTGATTTGATCTGTACAAGTTTTTCGTACTATCAAACCTCCAGTGATATTGGAGGAAGACATGCGAACCTACACCGGACCCACCCCATCAGCCCAAGGCCTAGCCAAGCCGGCAGATTGCGTAAGCAGCCAGCAGGCACAGTCCCATGACTATCAAGCATACTGCCAAAAAGATGGTGAGACCGGGGTTGTCGTACATGATGGTCAGCATTCGCCGAACCTCCTTAAATTTTTTCCACGCTCCAGCGAGCTTGAGTTCACAGCTGAGTTTCATCCCGTATTTCCTTTGTTTTTGCGGGATGGATTGGATGTCGGTGTTGGTAGCGCCGGCATCCTGCCCGCGGACAAGTCATGCAAACAGACTTGCCCGCGGGTAATCCAATTTCCTCTGGCGGTTCCCCCGCCTGCCCAGCTAGCCGATGCGATGTCGGTCGCGGCTCACCCTGAGGGAGTCCACGACCGCCCCCTTCTGCGCCGCCTTGCATGGTCGACGCTGATGGCGGCTCGCGGCCACAGGGTGAACCAGACACGCTTAGCGCAGCTGCAAAGGGGCAAGGCACTATGAGCACCCGGAAACTGACAGAGCAGCAACTGGCGGCGCTGATAGATGCCCACCGATCACTGAACCACGGCGGGCTTATCGAAATGCCCTCGCGCAACCCACTGGACATCGTTTGGACTGCTATGAACCCAACCTACAAGAAGCGCCACGCCGACAGCACAGTGCAGCTGCTGGTGCGGGCTGGTTTGCTTCAGGTCTCTGGTGAGAAGCCCGATCGCAGAGCACATCTCACTGAAAATGGGCTCATGGAACTGGATATCGAGGGCGTCTGCGAATAACGCCACTGCTGCAAGGAATGTTGACATGCCATTAGGATCTGCCACACTCATCAGTGGAATTGCACTCCGCAACAGTGTCGCAATTTCCCATCGGCCCTCGAGCATTAACTCCCGCTCGGGGGCACCCCTTCCCTGTGAAGCACTAGGTCAATCCGGATTGCGCAACTCAATCCGGCTTGGCTCTTTTCCCAAGGCTACCGCCTTTACGTTCGAAAAAGTTGACAAATTCGCAGTTTTTTCCAAACTTATAGGCAGGCTTGCAACTAGCGTGGCCCATGCCGCACCTTGGTTGCACCTAAGGTCTCAGCGCAGCTTAGGGGCAACCAAGCCATTCGGTTGGCGAGATATCCTCCATCACTCGAAGAGCGGTCATATCAGAATGGACACATCGAAACCCAAGCCCTCTGCCCGCCCTGAGCAAACGGTTGAAGCGGCACCGAATGTCGATGTGTGGACGAGCGCCTCCGTGAACTCTCGCTTCCCGTTTCACTTCCCCGAAGTAGGTGACGAGGTAATCTTTACCAGATCCCCCTCCCACGAGCGGGAAACCGGATACGTTATGTCCCGCGAATACGGTACAAGATGCATCGAGATAGTCGACGTTAATGCGAAGCCTCTGCGACTGCGACCCGGCCAGTACCGGAGTGCAGCACGATGAACGCACACATCAAACCGACTTCGGGCACTACCATCTTGTCTCCTGCCCGCGTCGCTCTCTATGTGTCGACGTTGGAACAGAAGCTCGGCCGCCAAATCGGCAAGGCAACGATTTTGCCAGGCGGCGGGATTGAGGTGGAGATAGCAGGCCATGACAAATCTTCTAACCCAGCTGACCTTGTGGACATGACTGAATGAAGGGACGCGACCTTCCCTCCTACATCCATCGGCGCAAACGGGACGGTAAGCTGTTCTTCCGGAAGCGCTACGGCGCGAAGATCGTGGAGATCCCGCTCCAGACCCAGTTTCCCGCGGGCGACCCTGTCCCCTTTGCCCTGCACCAGGAACGTGAGCGCATGCTGAACGCCCCCATGCCGGTGGCTGAGGGTAAGACAGTCACTCACGTGATCGAGCGCTACGAGCGGTCTGACGATTTTGCGAACCTCGCGCTGCGAACGAAGGCTGACTACCGGCAGCACCTAGACTTTCTTCAGGACAAGATCGGACACTTGCAGCCCAAGGCGATCGAACGTCACCACGTCATCAAGTGGCGGGATACATGGGCAAAGAAAAGCCCGCACAAAGCCAACTATCGCCTGCGCATTCTGAAGATTGTCATGGAGCGCGCGATCGACTTCGGCCTGCTGCCCACGGGCGGCAACCGGGCTAAGGGCGTGCCCGAGGTGAAGTACGAAAAGAAAGAGCGGATGCCGTGGCCGGCCGAGATGATCGACGCCGCGCGGGAAAACGCAGAGCCCCGTACCCGGCTGCTGTTCGAACTTCTGCTCGGCACCGGCCAACGCATCGGCGATGTGCTCAAGATGAAGTGGTCAGACTTCGACGGAGAGGCGATCAGTGTCCGCCAGGGCAAGACTAAGGCCAATTTATGGATCCCAGCGCCACAGATGCTCCTGCAGGCCCTAGGGAGCGCCCAGCGCAGCTCGGTATTCATTCTGACGAACCAGGCGCAGACAGGCCCCTGGTCCTATCGAGGCGCGGCCGATGGTATGATGAAGCTACGCCGTCAAATCGGTGCTGAAGCTTACGATATCCACTCTCTGCGCTATACGGCGACAGCTGAGCTGGCACGCGTTGGCTTAGACGATGATCTGATTATGGCCATCACGGGCCACAAGACGCACCGTATGGTGCAGCTGTACGCCGGGGCAGAGAGGCAAAAGCTACGCGCAAAGGCAGCCAACGTGGCGAGGCAACGCGGTTCCTTCTGAACGCTGCTCCAAATCCAAGCCGCGCAGCCCGTCAAACACAAGAAGCTCCTCTCATGCGCATTCGCTTGAGTTGCATTCATTCTACCCAGAGAAGAATCGTTGACGATCTGGCTTGAGCGGCGGACGCTGCACGAGCGGACCAGCCATAAACTGAATTCAGCGCCTCGGCAGGTTCGGCTTTTCGGCTGAGGTGAAAAACGGATAGTAATATGAAATTTCGCACCTTAGCTTTAGCCGTGATGCTCGCAGGCCTAAGCAGCACTTCAATAGCGGAAACAAATTTAGCCAAGACGACACCCGTTCAGTCTACCGTGGACAGCACCACGCCGGTAGAACTTTGGTCCCAAATTCTGAACGCTCGCGACGGCGCAGTCGTATATTCGGCAGCCTGCTGCAAAGTATGCCGTAAAGGGAAAGCCTGTGGAGACAGCTGCATAAGCCGGTCCTACACTTGCCGCAAGGGCGTCGGATGCGCCTGTGACGGCTGAGTGATATCAATTTTTCAATCGGGAATGCCGGGCTGACCAAAGAAAAAAACGCACTTAAATGAGCACTACTAGGTGGCTCGCTTAAGTGGTTAGAGGGTGTCTTTGGCCTGCGCTCAAAAAACTTAAAGGTAGATGCACCATGCCGCTTATATTGACCCAAAACGAAGTTAATGTGAGCGACGCTCACAACTGGCAAGACGACGAAGGTGTACAATACCACTACCCCACGAAATACCGAAACAAGGTCTTAGAAGGCGAGCGGTTTGTTTACTACCGCGGGGTAAATCGATTGAACGGCAAGCGAGGCGATGCCCACTACTTCGGCACCGGCCGGATAGGATCGATTACACAGGATCCCGACCCTGAAAGACAAACGGGCGTCAAGAAAGCTTGGTTTTGTCAAATCGAGAATTATGAGCGTTTTCCAACTGACGTTCCTGCCAAAGTCGATGGAATACTGAGGGAACAGGGCCCGAGCAATCAATTCCGCGATGGCGTTCGCGTAGTTGACGACGAAACATTTGAGAGCATCTTAGAGGCGTCCGGCTTAGCACAGGGCTATGCAGCACCAGGTAACGCCTTCCCTCAGCCCGAAAACGTTTTCGCCAAACCTGCCGGCAACTTGCTGGTACCGTCTAAAGACAATGCTGGCGGCGGGAACTCGTCACCCCGCCACTCACGTCATGCGAAAGTTATAGGAGATTGGGCCGAAGAACTCGCTCTTCATATTATACAAAATATTGAAGGCTCAACCAATCACATTCACCGCGCTGCTATTGGAGAGACGCCTGGATGGGATCTGGACTATCTAGATGCCGATGGGCAACTTCAGCGAGTGGAGGTAAAAGGAACACAAGCAGCGGCGTTCCGAAACATAGAGATCACAGCAAACGAATTGGCTGCTGCAAAACGTTATGAAAGTGATTTTTCGTTGTTTCTCGTAGCCAAGTGCATGTCAAACTCACCCAGCTATCAGATAATTAGTGACCCTGCCCATTTACTAGAACACCACGGGTGGAACATTCAGCCAACTGTTTTCAGAATTAGCTTTTGAAATAGGCGGGATCATGGCGCTAAATGAAGCACAGTTCGCCATGACTTTTATCCTGAACATTGATAGCGGAACTCGTTGTCCACTCTTATGAATCGGGCGCAGACACGCCCCTGGTTCTATCGAGGGGCTGCCGATGGCAAGATGAAGCTGCGCCGCCAAATCGGTGCTGAGGCATATGACATTCATTCGCTTCGCTATACAACGACGGCCGAGCTGGCTTAGAAGACTACTTGATTATGGCTATTACCAGCCGAAAGACCCACCGTATGGTCCAGCATTGCGCCGCCGCGGCGGGGGCAGATGCTTCGGGCGCGAGCTGCTACAGTCGCGCGCGAGAGAAAGCTTTAAGCGCCAAAACAACTGTCATTATTTAGATACACCTACCGGCACTGCGGTAGGCAGCACTTAAGACGCTACCCACCGCATTTGACGTTAGATAAAACTACCAAAAAGTAAAACGCGAGAATAATACATAACCGCTTCTGTCACGCAAACTCACGCTATAGGTGAGAGAGTGCTTTACCAGGATCCAATGGGAGCGTAAAATCCACGCTGGAGGCGCAGAGATTGACCAAGCCCATCAGGATCACGGTTAGCGGAACGGATCACCGTGGGGGCGACGCCCCCACTGTTGAAGACTTGCTCGCCCAGATCCAAGACTTTGTTTTCGTTCTACGCGAAGTAGAAGATGCCGTGTCTGGAGGAGGTCCAGATGAAATTGTTTGGCGCGTTACCAACGCTACAAGAAATTCGCCGCTCACCTTTGAAGTGACGCCAACCCCGAAGCGCCACGCGATGAATATCGACATGCGAGCGACAAAGGTTATTCAGACGACTGCGCGAGGCTTAGCGCAGCTTGCGCGGACAGGTGAGCGCCCAGCGTACTTCACGGATCAAGTGGTGGACCGCGCCACCAAAGTCTATGCCAGAGTGACCAATGGATTGGCTGCTACTACGGTGGATTTTAGCGACTACGAAGGTGCGCCGAATCTGAACGCGACACCTGATAGCGCGAGGGATGTTGCTAGAAAGTTGAATGCGGTAAAACGACCAGCACCGACCGCTCACAGGGAATTGGGATCTCTAGAGGGGTTCATATCCAAAGTCGAGCTGGATGGCTTCGGGAGGCCTTTGGTCTGGTTGAAATCCCGTTTAGACGGTCAACTTGTAAAGTGTGTAGCACAGGATAAAGGGCTAGACCGGATTGGACATTTCGAAGTGTCCGAAATCTTGAGGGGCATGCGTGTGCGCGTTCACGGCCTAATCACCTATAAAGACGTTGAGGTGATCGCGTCTATAGACGTCGAAGGCGTCCATGTGTTTGAAGCTGATAATAATTTGCCAGATCACCACAAGATCGTGTCATCAAATTTTACGCGAGGTGTCGAAGCTAGCGAATACTTAGAGAGGCTGCATAGCGATGGCTAGATTGCCTTGGGTTTACTGGGATGCATGCACTTGGATCGCGTACATAAATCAGGAAAAAGAAATCGCGCTGAAAGACAGCGTTTTTGAAAATCGCTTCGCGATGTGCCTTGAAATCCTAGACCGTGCAAACGGCAAAAAGCTTGAGATCGTAACCTCTGCCTTCACTTTGGCGGAGGTGTGCAAAAATCCGGAAGTGCGAGAGAGCCCCCTGGATAATCTACCCGGTTTCTTTGAACGTTCGTATATAGTGACTGTACCAGTCGACATGTCTATTGGCCGTAGAGCTCAACACATGCAGGCGAGCGGTTTAGTAAGCCTGAAACCCGCCGACTCGATTCATTTAGCGTCGGCGATCAGAGCGAAGGTATCCGAATTTCATACATTTGATCGCGGAATTTTAAAGCTTGATGGCCTCATACATGGTGCTGATGGAAAGCCTATTAAAATCTGCAAGCCGTCTGAAGGCCCACCCTTGGGCCCGCTATTTGACGGAACTAACGATCACGACGCGCAATAAGTATCGACCTACACGCATCAGAAAAGCCACCCGCAACCTGCACTGGAAAGGGTGAAATGCTGCCATCTCGCAACCGTGGGTAGGCTTTTTTTACACTTGCGCGACGCGCCTTGCCATCTTCGTTTATTGGTTAGGTTCCGGATGCACCGCCATCACTATTTTCAGTCATTGTCTCTTTACGTTGGGGGGATGCCAATAGAGCCAATGCGTGCATGCAAAAGAACGAACTACTATTCTCTGATCCGGGTGCGGCACTTAACGTACGATTTCCACTAGTTCCCCACTGCGACATCTTCTAGCGGTGCGCCCCTTTTCCGTTGCTATAGAGGTGTAGCAGGGTGCCTACCCCAGCCATTTTGACAATCTTAACGACCATCCATACTCCCGCTGAAAATCCAAAAGGAAACAGGAAGCCACACCGAAGATGAATTTCTGGTATGCTAGACATAGTCATTTTTTAGATTGGGCTGACCGCAGAGCAAGAAGTCAGAGTTACTTCGACGAGACCGTCGGGTATTCTAACGAACTATCTTTTATAAGTTCGACGACTACCCACCATCTATCTATGTAAATATTAATAAATGGTATCGCGTCCAGTCCAAAGAAACACAGATTTTTTGCAAACAAACCACGCTTGAACTTTCTAGGCGTGATCACCGTCAAGCATATCGCTTAAAAATTCATCCAATCCAGCGGGCATCAAACTGACGCCAGCCCACTCAGAAAAATTTATTGCTGAGTACTTAAATGACGCTTCCGGCTTATTAATAGGAAACAACTCCCTATCGACGGCCTTTCGTTCTGATTGAAGCGCTTGAAGGAAATGCTGCATAAATGCCCTGTGAAACTTTCCGCGAGCTCGCTCAAGAAACGGTAATCTTTCAAATTCTTCACACAAAGCGTCCAAATCATCTTCAGGTATATCGACAGGCTTATCTATTGGCAGCTCGCTCGCATCCAAAGCTCGATATTCATATCTCCCTGTTATCTCTACCAATTCATTCAACTTCTTAGGAAGAGACACTCCCGTATCAATTCGGGCGCGCCTGATACAGAACACGCGCTTTTGAATTTCTTCCGATGCTATTCTGTACTGCTCGAATAGTTCGCAAAATTTATCACGAGCTGCCCTTTTTTCCGAAATCAGCCCTGCGCACGAAAAGCTTGTATTCAGAATATGATCCAGAACGTTGTGACATATGAAATAATTCTCGATGGCGTATCTATCTGTCATAAATACGTCTTTTGATGGCGTAAAACCTGCCCAATCATCGTAATCCCGATCTACAATGTAGATCGTCGGTTTATCTTTAATGCGCCTGTTTCTAGACACAATTTGCTTCAACTTAAATACCTTCTCCTTTCCTCCACATGGAAGAAGCTCGATGTGATCGCTAAATCCATTTCTAATGAACCAAACCTTCCAAACCCCGACGTCTTCACGTCCTTCGATTGCTGCAACAGGGACGTCAGGCTGTTCCGAGCGAATGTCCAACAATCTAGCAAAGGCAACCGGTGCCGCGTCCCTTTTGCTTCGAGCAAAGCTGACTAAATCACTCATTAGAACAATGTACCTTCACCGCCGTCGACTTCATCGCTGAACAAATCATCTATATCTGGCAAAAATTCATTGAACTCAGATTCGGGACTTACGTAGTCGCGAGATATAACATCAAGATTACCTGCAAACTGGTCCATTTCGTTGTCAAAGATGAACGGCGAATGCGTAATAGCAATCATCTGGGCAAAATCCGGAGACCGGCAAAGGTCTGGTATCAACTTTGTTTGCCACCCAATTGAAAGCGACAACTCAGGCTCATCGAAAAGAATAATCTTCTTCTTCTCGTATAAGAAAAGGCGCGCAAATAGTGATACGACCTGTTTTTCTCCTGATGAGAGTGCATCGATTCGTATAGGAGCTCCTTGTTGCCCACTTGTGAAAAACGGCCTGAAATTCGCCCTATTTATCTCGATCTTCTTATTCTCTGGCGAAGATATGCTAAGCCCACCCTCCTTGAATGCCGTGCTATCCGCATCCATAAGGTAGTTATTACATGCTACTAGGAATCCATTCACTCGATCTTCGAGTGGCTTTGTAGACTTAATAGCTTCATTTAGGTTACTCAGAAAATATAGCAGAAAAGGCTTCACGCCTTCATCAAAGTCACCACTATAAATCTTCTCAATATCCGGGAGAGCAATCTGTGCCACATTCCTCGATCGCGAGGCTCGGATTCGATCGAAGAACAGCTCGAGCTCCTCCTTATCAGGACGCCCATCTTCGGAACTGGTTTCCGCAAAACTTCCATCTAAAAGTTCATTAATAATGTTGGCGCTAATCTTCTGATAGGTGGTGTTCGACTTGCGTTGTATCTCTAAAAATATTTCTTGGAGCCGCTCAGATATGTCTGATAATCCAAACTTTATTTCGCTCGGCAACAGGTTTCCGCCTGATCTTTGGCTTTCCCCCCAATGGTTGACCCGTCGGGATTCAGTTTGAAGTCTAGGAAGAGACATTTCAATCCTACGATATGTCGGCAAGTACACAATGTCGTAATCGCCAATAACAGACTTCACATTATCCATAGCAATAGAAATATTTGGCACCCGTGTGTACATATATTTGATGCTTTGCATCAAGGCTTCATATATCGCCTTGTGGCCCAAACTAGGGTGCCTATCGTACAATTCACGCATTCCTGGATGAAATTGATAACGGCTAAAGCTTGCACCTTCACCGATCGATTGTGCGACCTCTAATACATATTGGACGGAAAGGTTACAGTCGGAAGCAATCTTAGATATCTGGGATTCCGAAACGCCAAGCTTTAGTTCAACCATGTCCGAGTCAGTGATTGTAACTTGTTCACTATCTCGAAGTTTAAAGACGATGCTCTCAAACGTGAAATCAGTTAATTTATAAAAATTCGACGTCAAAACCGCGTTTATCGCAGCTAACAATGTCGTTTTGCCAGATCCGTTTCTTGCCATAAGAATGGACGCAGAATCTTCTGTCGTAAAACTGATGTCCTTCCTACCATGAAGGCCAAGTATTCTAAATTCTTCTAAAAGCGGGCGAACTTCCAATCGATTAACAGCTGACGTCATACCTAGTCCTAATCTATATTTGCTAATTTGTTGCACACGCGCCCCCCCCCTACAAGCTATGTCAGCTTTTGATGTGTGAACAGCTGGCTTCGTGAGAAGTAGTCTCTAGGGCATGGTATAAAACCCGCTAGTGAAGTGGGTCGACCAAGCCTGCCGAATGACGGGTTCGCCAACTTTGGCCTGCTCTAAGACAAATTTTTCACTAGCTTGATTCTTTACCAGGTCCCCGCGCCGACAGTGCTGCCTCAATGACTATAATGACTCGTTTGTATCATCACAGTGCAGGCGGCTATAACGGAGAGAAAGAGCGGAACAGAACAGGAATGTGCGGCAGAGCGTGTGGCAGCCGTATTCTCTACTCGTATTCGCTTCGATTAAGTACTTGAAAATAAATGGAGGCGAGTAGGAGAATCGAACTCCTGTACACGGATTTGCAATCCGCTGCGTAACCACTCCGCCAACTCGCCTCGGCCGCTATGACGCGGCTGGCACATGGGCCACTGGCCCCTATGCGTTCGGCGCTTATCCCGATTTTCTGGGGAAATGTCTAGCCCAGTTTAAAGCAAAACGGCGGGAAAAATATCTCCCGCCGTGAAATGGTCTATTATAGGGAAATGACGGGCTTGTCGTCTTCTTCGGGCGCGTCGAGCTGCAGGTGGTGATCTTCGAGGATCAGGATGTTTTCCGCCCCCACAACCGCGCTTTTGGTTTTGTAGCCGATGACGTCCTCGATCTCCATCTCGGGGTTACGCGCCATCAGGATCGTCTCTTCGGACGAGAAGTTGGTCAGCCCGCGGGCGAACTCGTTCCCCTGCTCGTCATAAACGTGCAGCACGTCACCTTTGGAGAATTCGCCTTGGATCGACACCAGATCATCACGCTGCAAGCCGCGCTCCTTGGCTGTGATCGCGCGGACAGCCTCGTCCGTGACGACCAGCGTTCCGGCAACCTGCAAACGGTTGCTTAGCCAGATCATCAGCGGCGACGCGGCCTTGCCCGACGCCAGACAACGGGTGTGGCGGCGTTCGTTGTTCAGTACCGAGGAAATCGGGCGTTCGATGATGCCGTCGGCGATGATCGTCTCGACACCGGCGTTCTGTGCCATATTGGCCGCCAGCATCTTGGTCAGCATGCCGCCGCTGCCCAATTCGCTGATGCTTTTGGTGGATTCGAGGTGTTCGGACACATCTTCGATTTCCTCGATGAACTGGGCACCGGGTTCGGAGGGGTCACGGTCATACAGGCCTTCGACGCTGGTCAGGATGATCAGGTGATCGGCCTCGACCATCTGGGCCACCTTGGCGGAGAGGCGGTCATTGTCGCCCACTTTCAGGTCGCGTGTGGCGATGGAGTCGTTCTCATTGATGATGGGCAAGATCTGGTTTTCAAACAGCCGCAGCATGGTGTTCTTGATGTTCAGAAAGCGGCGACGCTCTTCCATGTCTTCGACGGTCACCAGCATCTGCGCCACGTCAAAATTGTATTCATTCGCAACCTGACGGTAGGCGTTCATCAGCAGTGGCTGACCACAGGCGGCCGCCGCTTGCTTGTCCAGAATACCGGCCTCTTCGGGGCGTTTCCCGATCATGTTCAGGCCAAGCGCGACCGAGCCTGACGAGGTCAGGATGATCTCGTATCCCTGGTCCTGAAGGTCCCCCAAATCCGCCATGAGACCGTTCATGAAAGCATAGCGCAATGTCAGCTTTTCTTCATTGGCCAACAGGCTGGATCCGATTTTAACGACGATACGTTTCTTCTTGGACACGGGGAGATTTCTCCGGTTTATTGTTAAAATTCAACGCGTCATCCCGCGCGACACAGAATGCCGCAACGCAGAAAAACGCTGTGATTCGGGGATGTATAACATGTGGACACCAAGCATTTGCAACCGCCAAGCTGGAGCGCGCGGGATTACGCCACGCTCAGGCCGTGGTTTTCAGCCCTTCTAGCGCGGTACGGGTCGCGGTGGGAATCTCTGTCGGGCGGTGGTCGTCGCGGTTTACATAGACATGCACAAAGAACCCTTCGGCAGAGGCGTTCTCCTCGTCGTTCCGGAACAGGCCGAGCTCCATCCGGACGGAGCTTTTGCCAAGCTGCGCCACCCGCAGCCCCGCTGTCACGCGGTCGGGGAAGGCCATCTCTCCGAAATAGCGGCAACCGGTTTCCACGACGAGCCCGAAGGCGGGGCTGGTCTGCGGGTCCAGCAGCCCCCGTTCGATCAGCCAGCCGTTTACGGCCGTGTCAAACAGCGCATAGTGCACGACGTTGTTCATATGCCCATAGGTGTCATTGTCGTTCCATCGCGTCTGCAATGGATAGAAATCCGCGAAATCGGCACGGGTTGCAGCGGGTGCGCGGGCAGCCATTACCAAGCCGCCTCGTAAATCGCCTGAGCATCGGCCTGTGTCACCTCGCGCGGGTTGTTCACAAGCAGACGGGCCTGCACCATCGCGTCTGCGGCCATCTTGGGAATCGCGGACCGGGGGATATCGACATCGCGCAAGCGCGGCGGCAGCCCAAGCCGCTTGGACAGATCCGTCAGCGCATCAACGAAGGCGGCGGTGCGGGCCTGACCGCCTTCGACTTCTGCCAGGTCGGGGAAGGCATCGGCAGCGATCTCGGCATAGACACTGCCCGCTTGAGGCGCGTTGAAGCGCAGCACGTGGGGCAGCACCAGCGCGTTGGACAGCCCGTGCGGGATATGGAAGGTGCCACCGATGGGATAGGCCAGCGCGTGTACCGCCGCGACGGGGGCATTGGCAAAGGCTTGCCCCGCCAGCATCGACCCCAGCAACATCGCGCCGCGGGCCTCCAGGTTGCTGCCATCCGCGACGACGGTTTCGATATTGGCCCCCAGCAGGCGCAGCGCCTCGCGGGCAAGTAGCTTGGACACAGGGTTGTTGTTGGCATTGACCGAGGCATAGGATTCGATCGCGTGCACCATCGCGTCAACGCCTGTGGCCGCGGTGATCGACGCGGGCAGACCGACGGTCAGGGACGCGTCCAGAATGGCCATGTCAGGCAGGATCACGGGCGAGGATACGCCGCGCTTTTCCTCTGCCCCGACGGTGATGATCGACACAGGCGTGACCTCTGACCCGGTGCCAGCGGTGGTAGGAACCAACACCAGCGGCAGGCGCGGCCCCTTGGCCTGCCCTACCCCCCAAGCGGCATCCAAATCCTCGTCAGAGCCAAGCAAAAGCGCCACAAGCTTGGCCACATCCTGTGATGACCCGCCGCCAAAGCCGATGACTCCGGTCGCCCCCGCGCTGCGCCCCGCCTCTACCGCGCGCATCAATGTCTCGCGCGAGGGGTCGGCCTCTACATCATCGAAGACGGTGACCTGATGACCGGCTTTCTCAAGCGCATCGATGCAAGGGTCGCACAGGCCAAGTTTGCGCAAACCGGGGTCGGTGATCAACAGGCACGTCTTGCCCAGCAACCCGCCTGCCAGCGCGGCGATACGCACGGCGGCCCCGTTTTCGAATACGACGGATTTTGTGGTGTTGAATACAAAAGGGTTCATATGCCCGCGCCTCTCCCATAGCTGGCTGCAGCGTTCCTCCGCGCTGCGACTTGGGGGCATTAAAGGGAATTATCCTGCACGCGCATAGCCGTTATTTCGGTTACTTTTTTCGCTCTGCGAAACTGAGGTAAGAGCTTGGCCCGCCACGCGACAAATGTGCATAACCGCCCTGCGCGATTGGGTTTTTCAACGCGGCATCCAGCGCCCACGTGGATAAATCGGGCGCGTTTGACACATCAGACAAGCCGTCAGGCCCTTCAGGGCAAGCGGCGGACTTCGTTGGTCTGGCTGCGCAGATACTCCATCACCGCGGGACGTACCGATTGATCCCCGCGATCACGTGCGGCGTGGATCACCTCGCGGATTTCCCCCAGATCAGAGCGGTGCAACATGCTTTTGACCGGCCCGATGGACGCGGGACGCATGGACAGCGTCGTGATCCCGATGGCAGCAAAGCACAGCGCCTCTATGGGGCGGCCCGCATCCTCGCCACAGAATGACAGTGGCGTACCGGTTTCGCGGCAACGGTCCACGATATTCTCTAGGAAGGTCAGGAAACTGACGTTCAACGTGTCATAGCGGCGGCGCACCAGCTCGTTCTCGCGGTCGGCGGCAAAGAAGAACTGCTTCAGATCGTTGCCCCCGATCGACAGGAATTCGACCTCTTCGAAGAACTTCGTCGGGGCAAAGGCCAGCGAGGGGGTCTCCAGCATCGCGCCCACTTCGATTTGTGACGGCAGCACATGGCCCAAGCGCGCCTCGCGGGCGAGCGTCTTGTCCATCTCGGCACGGGCGGCGCGGTATTCTTCGAACTGCGCGACAAAGGGGAACATCACAGACAGGGGGCGCCCGTTCGCCGCACGGATCAACGCCTGCAACTGCATCCGCATCATGCCCGGCTTGTCCAGCCCGACACGGATCGCACGCCAGCCCAAAGCGGGGTTTGGTTCGTCGTTGGGCTTCATATAGGGCAGCACCTTGTCCGACCCGATATCCAACGTACGGAACACCACACGTTTGCCCGACGCGGCATCCAACACGCGGCTATAAAGCGCGGACAGCTCCGACCGTTTCGGCATCTGGCTGCGCACAAGGAACTGCAGCTCTGTGCGGAACAGCCCCACCCCTTCGGCCCCAGACCCGTCAAGCGAGGGAAGATCCGCCATGAGCCCCGCGTTCATGTGCAGCCCGACCCGCGTGCCGCATTTGGTGATCGCCGGTTTGTCGCGGATCGACGCATAGCGTTCCTGCGCCTCGGCCTGCATCGCGATTTTGTCGCGGAAGGCAGAGGCAACGGTTTCCTCGGGGCGCAGATGCACCACGCCCTGTTCGCCATCCACCATGATCCGGTCGCCGTTCAGCGCATCATTGGTCACGCGGCTGGCATGGACGATCAGCGGGATCGCCAGCGCCCGCGCGACAATCGCGGCATGGCTGCCAACCGATCCGCCCTCCAGCACGATACCGCGCAGGGAGCGGCCGTATTCCAACAGCTCAGCCGGTCCGATGTTGCGCGCTACCAGAATAGGGTCGGTGGGCATCTCGGCGCCCGTGTTCGACCCCTGCCCTGTCAGGATGCGCAGCAGGCGATTGCTAAGGTCATCGAGATCGGACAGACGTTCGCGCAGATAAGCGTCGGCGGCCTGCCCCATACGGGCGCGCGCCAGAGATTGCTCTTTCTCAACAGCCGCTTCGGCAGACAGGCCACGGCCGATGTCTTCCTCCATCCGGCGCAACCAGCCTTTGGAGTTGGCGAACATCCGATAGGCTTCAAGCACCTGTTGCTGGTCCTTGTCCCCCCCCGCCATCGCCATCATCTGATCCACGCTGACACGCAAATCATCGACCGCCTCGTTCAGGCGTGCGGTTTCACTTGCAGGGTCATCGGCCACAAGCTTTGACACGACAACACGCGGCTCGTGCAGCCAGACGTGGCCTTCGGCCACGCCCTCTTGCGCTACGGTGCCGCGGATCAGAACCGCCTGACTGTGCCGCGCCGACATCGCGGCACCCTCACCGACAAAGGCCCCCAGCTCGGTCATTTCGGCCAGCACCATGGCGACCACTTCCAGCGCATAAACCTCGTCAGCCGAGAATTCCCGCGCGGCCTTGGATTGCACCACCAGAACGCCCAGCATCTCGCCCAAGCGCTGCACCGGTATACCCAGAAAGCTTGAATACAGTTCTTCGCCCGTTTCCGGCATAAAGCGGAAACCGGGGGCCTGCGGGGCATTTGGCGTGTTGATAATACGTTTGCGTTTGGCGACGCGGCCGACCAGCCCCTCGCCCATCTTCATGCGCGTCTCGTGGACCGCATCGGCCTTCAGCCCTTCGGTCGCGCAAAGTTCCAGCGTGTCTTCATCGCGGAACAGGTAGATAGAGCAGACCTCGCAGCCCATAGAGGACGCGATCAGATGCGTGATCTTGTCCAGCCGCGCCTGCCCTGCATCATCACTGGCCATGGCATCGCGTAAGCGACCCAACAGCTTGCGGCTTTCTGTCTCTATCCCATCAGCCATGTGATCATTTCCCCCCGGCGATGCCAGCTTAGATCACAGGCGTCCCAAAATTGAAACGCCTGATATCATTGACATCTATCATCTGCTCCCCGAGGCCGGAAGATGCGTTTTCCCCTGTTGCGGGAAAACGCTGTGATCTTCGCAGGTGGGGTGCCCGGGAATTAGGCGGGTTTGTCCAGCTCGAACGCGTCATGCAGCGCCTGAACGGCCAGCTCCATGTATTTGCGGTCGATCAGAACGGAGATCTTGATCTCGGAGGTGGTGATAACCTTGATGTTCACACCCTCGTTCGACAACACCTGAAACATCTTCGCCGCAACGCCGGTGTGGCTGCGCATGCCGATCCCCACGACCGACACTTTCGCCACATCTGTGTCCGCGATCAGATCGTCGAAATTCAGCTCGCCCGATTTTTTCGCGGCATCAATCGCGACTTCCGCGCGTTTGATCTGATCGACGGGGCAGGACCACGTCATATCGGTGCGCCCCTCTTCCGAGATGTTCTGAACGATCATATCGACGTTCACGCCACCATCGCTGAGCGCGGTGAAGATCGCGGCGGCAATGCCGGGGCGATCCGCGACCGATACCAGCGTCATCTTTGCTTCGTCACGCGAGAACGCGATACCGGATACTACATTGCTTTCCATAATTTCCTCCTCGGCGCAGACCAGCGTTCCAGCCTCGTCTGATTGTTCCTCAAAACTGCTCAGCACGCGCAGCTTGACCTTGTACCGCATGGCCAGTTCGACCGATCGGGTTTGCAGGACCTTGGCCCCCAGCGACGCCAGTTCCAGCATCTCTTCAAAGGCGATCTTGTCGAGCTTGCGCGCCTTGGCGCTCACCCGCGGGTCGGTGGTGTAGACCCCGTCCACATCGGTGTAGATATCGCAACGCTCTGCATCAAAGGCGGCGGCAAAGGCGACGGCAGTGGTGTCCGACCCGCCACGCCCCAGCGTGGTGATCCGGCCCTCGGGGGAAACGCCCTGAAAGCCCGCGACAACCGCGACGCGCATGCCTTCGCCGAATTTCGCCATGATGTTTGCAGGCGGAATTTCCTCGATCCGGGCGGAGGAATGCGCGGAGGTCGTCTTGACCGGCACTTGCCAGCCTTGCCAACTGCGCGCCGGTACGTCCATTTCCTGCAAGGTCAGCGCCATCAGACCCGCGGTGACATTCTCGCCCGAGGAGACGACAGCGTCATATTCGCGCGCGTCATATAGCGGAGAGGTTTCGTTCACCCAGCCGACCAGCTCGTTCGTCTTTCCCGACATGGCGGAAACGATGACGATCACGTCATAGCCCTTGGCCACTTCAACGCCCACGCGTTTGGCCGCGCGGCGGATACGGTCCAAGGTGGCCACCGACGTGCCACCAAACTTCATCACCAGAACAGGCATATGTCCCCCGTTGCAAAACTCCGGCGCGGTGTACGCGCAAGCGCCGCCCTTAGCAAGCCCGCAGGCCTCTGTCGTAACGCAGGGAAATTATGTGTGAACCGTAAGTTGCAAGGTGACGGGGCGCGGTATCCGACCGCCCAAGGTCGCCTGCGTCCCGCCGTCTATGACGTGGTGCGCTTGGCCCGAAACGGCAGCGGCGTCAGCGGGATCCCCTCTTCGATCAGGGCGACGGCTTCGTCCAGACGCGCCTCGCCATAGATCGAGCGGTCGGGCGCATCCCCGATGTGGATGGCACGGGCTTCACGCACGAAATCATCGCCCACATATTCCGAGGAGGTTTCGACCTCTTTGCGCAGCGCCTTCAGCGCCTCTTCCAACGCGCTTTGAGGTTTCGATAGCACCGGTACTGCGGCGTCCGGCTTTTGATCACCCTCATTGCGGTTCTCGCGGCGCTCGCCGGTTGTGACACGGGGGGCCATCATGCCCTTGGTCACCTTGGTCGACCCACACAGCGCGCAGGTCAGATGCCCCGCCTGCGCCAGCGCATCAAAGGCGGCGGCAGATTTGAACCAGCTTTCAAACTGGTGGTCCTGATCACATTTCAGCGAAAACTTGATCATCGCGCCCGCAGGCATCCTCTCGTCGTTAAGATATGTTAAAAATGGGGGCGCAAGCCGGTCTCGTCAAGCGGCTCAACTCCGCCCGCGCGGATCGAAGTCCCGGATCATGCGCGCCAGCTCGGGCTCTGACACCATTTTGGCGGCCTTCTTGCGCGACATCCACTTGCGGCGCCGCTGGCCGGCTTCGGGGTATTTATCGGCGGTGATCTTGACCTCTACGGGATAGAGCATGGCCACCACCGGCAACATCTCTCCACCGTCCATTTCCTTTGTGTAGGAATAGACGCCAAGGCAGCCGCCCGTGACCCGCCCGCGCACGCCCGCTTCTTCCCATGCCTCGCGCGCGGCGGCGGCACCGGGGGTTTTGGCATCCATCGGCCAGCCTTTCGGCACAATCCAGCGTTTCGCCCCCCGAGACGTGATCAACAGCACCTGCACCTTGCCTTGGCGCACGCGGTAACACAGCGCGGCGAACTGTGTTCGCACCTCTCCCTTGCGGGCACCTTGCAGTGATATGGGCAGCTGTTTCATGCGGGGCATTCTGTCTCCGGGGTGGTACGGCAACAAAAGCCTACCCGTGCCGTGATGACAAGACCAGTCGCCCTTGCACGCCCCTACGGCATGGCGGATACTGCGGGAATGAAACGTTTTTTGCCGCTCATTTTTGCAGCGCTGCTGCCCACCCTCGCGCAGGCAGAGCAGCCTTCGGTGACGGTCTTTGCGGCCGCCAGCCTGCGCGGTGCCCTGGACGAGGTCGCGCGCGGCTATGACGGCGATGTGGCGCTGTCTTTTGGCGGGTCCGGCACGATGGCGCGGCAGATCGATGTGGGTGCCCCTGCCGATGTGGTCTTGCTGGCGGCACCGGTCTGGATGACATGGCTGCGGGATCGCGGCGCGGTCAAATCGGACGCGGTGGTTGATCTGCTGGGCAATTCGCTTGTGGTGATCGCCCCCGCAGACAGCAATATCGCCCCGGACCCCGCCGATCTGGCGGGTGCCCTTGGCGATGCGCGGTTAGCGATGGGTCAACGGGACGCCGTGCCCGCCGGTATCTATGCGCGCGAATGGCTTGAGGCGACCGGACAATGGGAGGCGATCACCCCGCATCTGGCAGAGACGGATAACGTGCGCAGCGCCCTGGCTTTGGTCGCGCGGGCAGAGACGCCTTTGGGCGTGGTTTACCGCACCGATGCTTTGGCCGAACCACAGGTCCGCATCCTTTACGATATACCGCAGGACACACACAGCCCGATCACCTACCCCGCCGCCGCGCTTACTGACAGCGGCGCGGCCTTCATGGCGCATCTGCAGTCTGACGACGCCCGCGCGGTCTTTGCCCGCCACGGTTTCAAGCCGCTGCCCGAATGACCGCAGACGCCGCCGCCTGGGACGCGCTGCGTCTGTCGCTTTGGGTTGCAGTTTGGGCGACGCTGCTGGCGATCCCGCTGGCGCTTTGGGTGGCGTGGCTGCTGGCGCGGCGTGATTTCTGGGGCAAGGCGCTGCTGAATGCCGCCGTGCATCTGCCGCTGGTTTTGCCGCCTGTGGTCACGGGGTATCTGCTGCTGATGGCATTCGGGCGGAACGCGCCCTTGGGCCGCGCACTGGACGCCATCGGATTGCAACTGGCGTTCCACTGGTCCGGCGCGGTGCTGGCGGCCATCATCATGGGGTTCCCTTTGATGGTCCGCGCCATGCGCCTGGCGATAGAGGCGGTGGATCCCAAGCTTGAAGACGCCGCCGCAACCTTGGGTGCCCCCCGCGCGGCGGTTTTCGCCCGTGTCACCCTACCCCTCATTTTGCCCGGTGTGCTGGCGGGGACCGTGATGGGCTTTGCCAAAGCTATGGGCGAATTTGGTGCCACGATCACCTTTGTCGCCAATATCCCCGGCCAGACGCAAACCCTGCCAAGCGCCATCTGGGCCGCCTTGCAGATACCCGGTGGCGAGGGTCAGGCGGTGGCGATGGTGCTTATGTCTTCGGCCATCGCGGTCAGCGCCGTGCTTCTGTCCGAGCTGCTCGCCCGCCGCGTTGCCAAAAGGATCGCGGGCACATGACGCTTTCCCTGTCCCTGTCGCACCGCTTTGACGGCTTCGCGCTGGACCTCGCGCTTGAGGCCGGGCCCGGCATCACCGCGCTGTTTGGCCGGTCGGGGGCCGGAAAATCCACCGTGATCAACGCCGTTGGCGGCTTGCTCCACCCCGACCGCGGGCGCGTCGTGATCGAGGACGAGGTACTGCTGGACACCGAAGACGGCATCTATGTCCCCCCGCACAAGCGCCGCCTTGGCACCGTGTTTCAGGACGCGCGGCTGTTCCCGCATCTCAGCGTGGCGCAAAACCTGATGTTCGGTGCCCGCTATGCGCCGCGCGGCAGCAGCGGCCCGTCACAACGCGACGTGGTGGCACTGCTTGGGCTAGAGACATTGCTCGACCGCGCGCCTGCCACGCTATCAGGCGGCCAAAAGCAGCGCGTCGCCTTGGGCCGCGCCTTGCTGAGCCACCCGCGCATGTTGCTGATGGATGAACCGCTCGCCAGTCTGGACGGGCCCCGCAAGCAAGAGATTTTGCCCTTTCTCGAACGGCTGCGCGACGGGCCGCTGGGGCTGCCGATCCTGTATGTCAGCCACGCAGTGGACGAGATCGCGCGGCTGGCCGATACGCTGGTACTGATCCAGAACGGACAGGTTCAGGCCCAGGGCCCGCTGTTCGATGTCATGGCCGATCCCGCCGCCGTGCCCCTGCTTGGTGTCCGCGAGGCGGGTGCCGTGATCGAGGCGGATGTCCTTGAGCATGGGAATGACGGGATCACGACCCTGCGGATAAGCGCCGGAGAGCTTGAGCTGCCCGGTGTGCACGCCGATGCCGGTGCCCGCGTGCGTCTGCGGGTGTTGGCCCAAGACGTGATCCTGTCCCTGACCCGCCCCGAGGGGCTAAGCTCGGTCAATGTGCTGCCCGTCACGGTCGAGGCGGTTCACCCGGGCGACGGTCCGGGCGCGGCCATTGCCCTGCGTGCGGGACGTGACCGGTTGCTCAGCCGTGTGACGGCCCGCGCTGTCGCCGAGCTTGGCCTGACACCGGGCATGACCTGCTATGCGATCCTCAAGGCCACCACGGTCGCGCCGGGCAGTATCGGGCGCTAGGCGATCTTGCGCAGCCCGACCTTGGCGCGCAGCCGTTCGACCAGTTCTTCGTGGGGGACATCCGCATCAATCGCCAGCTTGCGCAGCCCGAAATGCACATGGGCCATATCTTCGTAATAGCTGGTATAGGCATAGTTGGTCGCCGCACCGGCCACCGCCCCCAGCACCGGCACCGCCTGCGCGGCCAGCTTCTGCCCCAAGACCAGCGCCAGACGCGGGGCCACTTTGGCAATCACCGCCTGCATGGCGCGCCCGCTTAACGCGACCCGTGCCGATAGGAACGCCAGATCGGCCCCGTCATCCTCCGACAAGGGCCCCGCGGCGCTGAACACCTGCACGCAATCGAACTGCACATTCTCGGCATGGGCATCAAAGCCGTGTTCCACCGCCACCCCCTGAATAACGCGGAGCAACAAGGTCGTCGTCACCGGCAGCTCTGCCAGTGCCGTGGGCAGGCCACCTGCGCCGCCCGCCGCCCCCATCGCCGCGCTGACCGCCTGGTTCAGCCAGCTTTTCTGGTCCGGCACCATCGACCGCGTCGACGTCGCTGCCTTCATCGCCTGGCCCAATGCCTTGACGGTGGCGCTTTCAAGATTGCGGCGCACGGGCGAGGGAAGCTTGTCGATCAACCCCTCGGCGCTGCCGCCGATGACGTTCAACACATTGATACCCACGCCGCCCGCGCTTTTGTAGCGCTTGGCGATCTGGTCCAGCCGTGCCTCTACGTCAATGGTGCTGGGTAGGTTGCTTTCAATCTGCATGGGGTGGGGCCTCCGCCTGTTTGGCTAGAATGTGGGCCATCCCGCCGCCGCTTTCAATGTGGCCAAGCGGTGACATCGCCCGCGATGCCCTCCCACGCGCCATCGACCAGCGCGCGGCCCAACACCCGTTCAGGGTTCGTTGGCGGCGGCATCACCACATCGGTCAGCAAGGTAAAGCCGAAGCGGTTATAGTAAGGCGCATCCCCCACAAGCATCACGCGCGACCACCCCAGCGGGGCCGCTTGCGCCAGACTGCCCTCGATCAGCAAGGCACCTAATCCTTCGCCCTGCCGCGTCGGGTGCACGGCAACGGGCCCCAACAACAGCGCGGCATGGGCACCGATACAGATCGGCCAATAGCGGATGGCCCCGGCAAGGATACCGCCCGCGTCACGTGCCACATGGTTCAGCCCCGCCACCGGCGGCACCCCGTCGCGCAGGCGATAGGACGACAACGCTTCGCGTCCCGGCGCAAAGCAGGTGTCGTACAACGCTTCGACTTCCCAGTGATCGGCAGCCGTCTCGGGGGTAATATGATACAAGGCGTGGCCCTCTGGACGGTTTTCCTGTGGCGCTGCCTTTATCATGGCGCTAGCCATAGGTGCAAACCATGAGGAGAGTTTGATGTTCTACCGCCCGCAAGACGGCCACCCCCTACCCCATAACCCGTTCAACGCGATTGTCACCCCACGCCCGATCGGATGGATCTCCACCCGCGATGCAGACGGGAACGACAATCTGGCCCCCTATTCGTTTTTCAACGGCGTCGCCTATACGCCGCCGCAGGTGATGTTTGCCTCTACCGGGACCAAGGCCGATGTGGACGGGACCAAGGACAGCATGGCCAATATCCGCGAGACCGGCGTCTTCTGCGTGAACATTGTCGAATACGCGATGCGCGACGCGATGAACGCCTCCTCTGCGACGCTGCCCCATGGCGCGGATGAATTCGGCCACGCTGGCATCGAAAAAGCGAGCTGCGACCAGATCAACTGTGCCCGTGTGGCGACCGCCCCTGCCAGCCTGGAATGCCGCATGACCCAGATGGTCAAAATCGAGGGAGAGAATAACTTTGTCGTCTTCGGCGAGGTCGTCGGCGTCCATATGCGCGACGATTGCATCAAGGACGGGCGGTTCGACGTGACGACCTACCAACCGCTGTCCCGCTTGGGCTACCGCGATTATGCCCGCGTGACCGACGTATTCGAGATCATCCGCCCAGACGATTGATCCCGCCACATTCCGAAAAGCAAAAAGCCCCCGATGCGGACTGCATCGGGGGCTTTTTGCTTCCCTCGGTCGAGCGGTTTAGTGACCGCCAAGAATGCCGGTACGGACCTGATAATTCGCCGCGATCTCGTAGTCGGGATCATCGTCGCTATCGATCATCAGATGCCCGGCTTTCTTCAGCAAACGGTGACAATCGCGGCTGAGGTGGCGCAGCTGGATGCGCTTGCCCGCGCCTTCGTATTTCGCGGCAATCGTCTCGATCGCTTGCAGGGCGGATTGATCCACAACGCGGCTGTCTTCGAAATCGACGATCACCTCGCTGGGGTCGGCCTTGACGTTAAAGAGCTCGGCGAAACCTTCGGACGATCCAAAGAACAGCGGCCCCTGAATCTGGTAGACCTTGGCCCCTTCAGGTGTAGTGTATGTCTTGGCGTGGATGCGACGCGCATTGTTCCACGCATAGGCCAGCGCCGACACGATCACACCGACGACCACAGCGACCGCAAGGTCTTCGTAGACGGTGACGACGGTGACCAGCAGGATCACGAAAGCATCGGTCAGGGGCACTTTGCGCAGGATCCCAAAGGAGTTCCACGCGAAGGTGCCGATCACGACCATGAACATCACCCCGACCAGTGCTGCCAGCGGGATCTGTTCGATCAGCGGCGCGCCGACCAGAATGAACAGCAGCAAAAAGACCGCAGCCGCAATCCCCGCAACCCGCGTGCGCCCGCCGGATTTCACGTTGATCATGGACTGACCGATCATGGCGCAGCCGCCCATACCGCCGAAGAAGCCGGTCACGGTATTGGCCACGCCCTGCGCGATACATTCCTGGCTGGCCCCGCCGCGGGTGTTGGTCAGGTCGCTGACAAGGTTCAACGTCAGCAGCGATTCAATCAGGCCGATGGCCGCAAGGATCACCGCATAGGGCAGGATGATATACAGCGTCTCGAGCGTGAAGGGTGCCAAGGCGGTGCCGTAAAGACCGACACCTTCGCCAAACGGCATGTGGAACGTCGGAAAGCCGCCCTCGATCGAGGCCAGATCGCCGACCCGTGGCACATCCATGCCCGTCGCGATCACCAGAATGGCGATGATGCCGATGCCTGCCAGCGGTGCGGGGATCAGCTTGGTGATGCGCGGCATGACCCAGATGATCGCCATTGTCGCGGCGACAAGCGCCAGCATCAGGTAAAGCGGCCCACCCGAAAGCCATTCGCCACCCGACATGCCGTGACCTGTATCAACCATCGTGCCCGGCACTTTGAACTGGCCCATCTGGGCAAGGAAGATCACGATGGCCAGACCGTTCACAAACCCCAGCATAACAGGGTGCGGCACCAGCCGCATGAACTTGCCCCATTGCATGACACCCGCGAAAATCTGGATCAGCCCCATCAGCACGACCGTGGCGAACAGATATTCAACCCCGTGCTGGGCGACCAATGCGACCATCACAACCGCCAAAGCCCCCGTCGCCCCCGAGATCATCCCCGGACGCCCGCCGATCAACGCGGTGATCAACCCCACCAGGAAGGCCGCATACAGGCCCACCAACGGGTGGACCCCCGCGACAAAGGCAAAGGCCACCGCTTCGGGCACAAGGGCCAGGGCGACGGTCAGCCCCGACAGCAATTCAATGCGCAGCCGCGACGGAGAGAACCCCTCTCCCGGCATCCATCTCAGGTCGGTCACATCAAGATTTTTGGTAAAACTACGGAACGTGGTACGCGCCATCGGGCATCCTTCGGGTCAAATCGCATCAATAAGTCGGAAAGGTCTTTGCGGCCTCCTAGCTGAAACGTGAACAAAATGGAAGGCACGCGACGGCGCGGGCCGGATTTGAGGCTTTCCCTATGGGCCAAGCTTGATACTCTGCGCACAACTCAATCCAAGGGCGACTTCATGACTCAGACGAAAATTGCCGTGATCGGCGGCTCCGGCATCTATGACATCAACGGGCTGGAGGGGGCCGAATGGCTTACCGTGGAAAGCCCGTGGGGGCCGCCCTCCGATGCGATCCTGACCGGCACGCTTGACGGGGTAGAGATGGCCTTTCTGCCGCGCCACGGGCGCGGACATGTGCATGCGCCCTCTACCGTCCCCTACCGCGCCAATATTGATGCGCTGAAACGGCTCGGCTGCACGGATGTGATCAGCGTCTCGGCTTGCGGGTCGTTCCGCGATGAAATGGCACCGGGGGATTTTGTGATCGTGGACCAGTTCATCGACCGCACCATCGCGCGGGAGAAATCTTTCTTCGGCACCGGCTGCGTGGCCCATGTCAGCGTGGCGCACCCCACCTGCCCACGTTTGGGCGACGCCTGCGAAACCGCTGCGCGCGACGCGGGCATCAACGTGCACCGCGGCGGCACCTACCTTGCGATGGAGGGGCCGCAGTTCAGCACATTGGCAGAATCCAAGATGTACCGCGAAAGCTGGGGCGCGGATGTGATCGGCATGACCAATATGCCCGAAGCGAAATTGGCCCGCGAGGCAGAGCTTTGCTATGCCTCTGTCGCGATGATCACGGATTACGACAGCTGGCACCCGGACCACGGCGAGGTCGATGTGACCAAGATCATCGAGACCTTGATGGGCAATGCCGACAAGGGCCGTCAGCTGGTCGCGCGCCTGCCCAAACTGCTAGGAGCCGACCGCGCCCCCTGCCCGCATGGCTGCGACCGCGCATTGGAATATGCGATCATGACCCAGCCAGAAATGCGCGACGCGGCCCTTGTGGCCAAGCTGGATGCCGTCGCGGGCCGCGTGCTTTAGGCGCACTGCAAACGCCAACGCAGCGCCCGTGGCGGGTGCTGTGGCAGGTGAGTTTATTTGGCAAAATGAAGCGGGGCCTTGCGGCTTTGACGTGATGTCCCGCGGGGCCGCGCTGTGGAAGATGCTTGCTGACGGGGGGCGGGTCGCTTAACGCTGTGGCGCGGTTGTTGCGCTGGTGTGGCGACCGACCAAAGCCCAACGACCGGAGCACTGCATGAAACAGGTTCAAGATTACATCCGTACCATTGTCGATTTCCCCCACGAAGGGATCATGTTTCGCGATGTGACCACGCTTTTCGCCGACCCGCGCGGGTTCCGTATGGCCATCGACCAGATGCTGCACCCCTATGCCGGCATCGACATCGACAAGGTCGTCGGGCTTGAGGCGCGCGGCTTTATTCTGGGTGGCGCGATTGCGCATCAACTGTCCGTCGGCTTTGTGCCTATTCGCAAGAAGGGCAAGCTGCCCGGTCGCACCATCTCTCAGGATTACAAGCTGGAATACGGCGAGGCGATTGTGGAGCTGCACGACGACGCGATCCAGCCCGGTGAGAAGGTGTTGGTTGTCGACGATCTACTGGCCACCGGTGGCACCGCCGAGGCGGGGATCAAGCTGATCCAGCGTTTGGGCGGCGAGATCGTGTCCTGCGCCTTTATCATCGACCTGCCGGAACTTGGAGGGCGCAAGCGGCTGGAAGCGATGGGGATGGAGGTCAACGCGCTTTGTGCCTTTGACGGCGCGTAAACCGCATTGCCGAGACTTTATTCCGGCGCGGGGAACATCGCGCCGGGGTTCATGATCCCGTTCGGGTCCAGCGCCGCCTTGATCGCGCGCAACGCAGAGAGCTTCGCCGGATCGCTATAACGTTCGAGGTCTTTGACCTTGAGCCGCCCGATCCCGTGCTCCGCACTGACAGAGCCGCCGAGCTCGTGCACCAGATCATGGATCGCCGTCTTGATGGGCAAGCGATCCTCCAGATGATCCTCGCGGCTTCGGCCCTGCACCGGGAAAACGTTGTAGTGCAGGTTGCCGTCGCCCACATGGCCGAAACAATTGACCCTGAAATCGCCCAGCGCGCCGATCTTTTCCCCCGCGCGGATGATAAATTCGGGCAGTGCGCCCAGAGGGACCGAGATATCGTGGCTGGAGATCGACCCGATCTGGCGGTTGGCGTGGGGCATCATCTCGCGGACGGCCCAGAAATCTTCGGACTGCTGCTGGCTTTGCGCGATCAGCCCGTCTGTCACCAGCTCCGCCTCGAAGGCGGCGGCAAACAGCGTCTCGAGCGCCGCCATCGGGTCCAGATCACCGCTGAGGCCCAATTCGATCAGCACGCTCCATTCCGGCGGGGTGTCGAAGGGCTGGCGGAGTTCGGGCATCTTTTCGGTGAGGAAATCCAGCCCGACGCCGTTCATGATCTCGAACGCGCTGATCATCTCGCCCAACTGACTGCGCGCGAGCGACAGCAGCTTGAGCGCCGCCGCCGGAGAGTTCACGACCAGCAGCGCGGTCCCCGTCTTGGCGGGCCGCGGGAAGATTTTGAGCGCCGCGGCGGTGATGACGCCAAGCGTGCCCTCGGCACCGACCAGCAGGTGACGCAGATCATAGCCGGTGTTGTTCTTGCGCAGCCGTGTCAGGCCGTTCCAGATCTGGCCATCGGGCAGCACGGCCTCTAGCCCCAGACAAAGATCACGGGCGTTGCCATAGCGCAGCACGCCGGTGCCACCCGCATTTGTCGCCAGATTACCCCCAATGCGGGCAGAGCCCTGAGCCGCAAGGGTCAGGGGAAAAAGGCGCTCCGCCGCCTCGGCGGCGTCTTGCACGTCAGACAGGATCATCCCCGCTTCGGCCACCAGCACGTTTTCATCGGGGTAGACGGCGCGAAGTTTGTTCATGCGTTCCAGCGACAGGATCAGCGGGGCGGGACCAGTTTCTGCCACCTGGCCGCCCACAAGTCCGGTACCTCCGCCATAGGGGATCACGCCGACCCGTGCTGCATTGGCATGGCGGATCAGGGTCGCGACCTCTTCGACCGTGCGTGGCAGGGCCAGCACGGCCGATTTTCCGGCATACAGCCCGCGGGGCTCTTCCAGATAGCGGGGTTCGACCGCACGGAAGACGTCGGGCGACAGATCGGCACGCAGCGCGGCCTCGAATGCGGGATCGGCGGGGTTCAATGTCATGGCCTATTGATCGCGCCAAGCGGGGCGGGATGCAAGCGGCTTTGGTCCTCGCTAATGCAGG